>NZ_JBSFBM010000300.1:0-8369 GCF_053592955.1 Micromonospora sp. NPDC002411
ACCGAGGTGGACATCCCGCGCCCCCGACGGATCGACTCCCCCGAGGTCGCCGCCATCGCCGCCGAGGTCACCGAGCGGCTCCGTACGGAGGTGGGCCGCCATGGCCAATGACACGCTGACCAGCGCCGCGCGTACCGACGCGCAGATCTCCGGCCTGGACGCGCTGGAGATCGCCGGGCGGGACGCGGAGGTCACCCGGGGTGCCCGGATCTGGGCGGCCACCTGGCCGAAGTTGGCGGCTCTGGCCATCGCCATCGCGGCCTGGCAGGTGGTGGTCTGGTCGGGCTGGAAGCCGCCGTACTCCCTGCCCGGGCCGCTGGAGGTCGGCCATGAGCTGGCCGCCCAGGCCCAGGGCCCGCAGCTCTGGGAGGGCCTGCTCACCACCCTGCGGCGGGCTGCCGTCGGCTACGTCTTCTCGGTCGCGGTCGGCCTGCTGCTGGGTCTGGCGGTGGCCCGGTCGAAGGTGCTCCGCGCCGCCATCGGCTCGATGATCACAGCGTTGCAGACCATGCCGTCGATCGCCTGGTTCCCGCTGGCCATCCTGCTGTTCGAGCTGAGCGAGAAGGCGATCTTCTTCGTGGTGGTGCTCGGCGCCGCGCCGTCCATCGCCAACGGGGTCATCTCCGGTGTGGACTACGTGCCGCCGCTGCTGCTGCGCGCCGGCCGCAACCTGGGCGCCCGGGGGCTCAACCTCTACCGGTACGTCATCGCGCCGGCCGCCCTGCCAGCGATCGTCGCCGGGCTCAAGCAGGGGTGGGCGTTCTCCTGGCGCAGCCTGATGGCCGGTGAACTGATCGTGGTCGGCATCTCGCAGACCTCGCTCGGCGCACAGCTGACCTACTCCAGAGAGCTGTCCGACGCACCCTGGCTGCTCTCCACGATGATCGTCATCCTGGTGCTCGGCCTCGGCGTGGACGCCGCCTTCGGCGCGGCCGACAAGGCGATCCGGCGGCGCTGGGGCGTGCTCGACCAGGCGGGCAACTGACCCGTGTACGTCTCCGCGCGCAGCGACTACGCGCTCCGGGCGATGCTCGCCGTCGCCGCCAGTGGTGGCGGCGACGGCGAGAGCGGTGAGCTGGTGAAGGCCGCCAGCCTGGCCGAGGCGCAGGACATCCCGCTCAGCTTCCTGCAGGGAATCCTGCTCGACCTGCGCCGGGCCGGTCTGCTGCACAGCCATCGCGGCGCCGACGGCGGGTACGCGTTGACCCGTCCGCCGGACGAGATCACGGTCGGGGACGTGTTACGGGCGGTCGGCGGCTCGCTCACCACGGTGCGCGGCCTGCCGGCCGAGCGCGCCGGCTACCACGGGGTGGCCGCCGGCCTGACCGACGTCTGGTTGGCGGTGCACGGCGCGATCGCCACTGTGGTCGACAGCACCAGCCTGGCCGACCTGCTCACCCACGCTCCCACGACCTCGTGAGCCAGGGAGGCGGTGTGGTCGGGTCGGTGCCCCGCCGACCCGACCACACCTCGTACCGATCCTGACCGGGCCTGCCCCTCCGCCGGCGCCGGTCGGCCGGTCGCTGCTCAACCCACGTGTGCGACAGCGGGGCCGGAGCCCTGGTCACCGGGACCGCGCAGCTCCACCAGACCCGCGGGAGCGTTACCCGCCGAAGTGGCATGCCAGGGCGCGAAGGCCGCAACCATGGCGAGCAGCAGCCCGGCGAGCGCGACCGCGACCACCAGGATCAGTTCCCGCAGTGCACCCGAGCCGGCTTCGCCCGCCATGGTCACCCCTCCCGTGCCGGGCCCCCCGCCCGACATCCCCCGGTGGTCAGCCTCGACCACCCTCAGCCGGGACACAGTCGGCCAGCCGACCAAGGCGAGGCTGATTACCGACTCAGACGAGCGGTCGGACAGCGCGGCCGATCGGCCACCGCATCGTCCCCACTGACCGGGCCGCGACGGACCGGGACCAGAGCGCCGCGCGTCGACCGCCGGCCCGTCCCCACAAACGGAACCGACCCGCCCCGCGGAAGCGGGGCGGGTCGGTCGAGGCGCAGGAGATCAGACGGTACGGGGACGGCGCGGGCGGCGGGACCGGCCCGACGCCCGGTGCGCCGGGCGGGCGCCACCGTCGGCGGTGGAGCCGCCCGAGGTGCGGGCCCGGGCGGTCTGCGCCGGCGGCGGGGCGACGATGGTCACCGGTACGCCGGACGGCTCGCGGGCACCGGTCACCCGGGCCAACGCCTCGCCGTCGGCGCGCACCTGGACCGACTCGGGCCGGATACCGGCGGTGGCCATCAACCGGGACACGTCTCGGCGCTGCTCGGGCAGGACCAGGGTGACGACCGTGCCGGACTCGCCGGCCCGGGCGGTACGACCGCCCCGGTGCAGGTAGTCCTTCGCCTCGGTCGGCGGGTCCACGTTGACCACCATGTCCAAGCCGTCCACGTGGATGCCCCGGGCCGCCACGTCGGTGGCGACCAGTGCGGTCACCTGGCCGTTGCGGAACTGCTCCAGGATCCGGGTGCGCTGCGGCTGCGACTTGCCGCCGTGCAGCGCGGCCGCGCGTACCCCCTTGGACAGCAACTGGCGTGCCAGGCGGTCGGCGCGGTGCTTGGTGCCCATGAACAGGATGGTGCGGCCCTCGCGGGCGGCGATCCGGGTCAACGCGTCGGGCTTGTCCAGCGCGTCGACGTGCAGCACGTGGTGGGTCATCGCGGTGACGGTGGCGGTGCCCGGGTCGACCGAGTGGGTGACCGGGTTGCTCAGGAAGCGACGGACCAGCCGGTCGACGCCACCGTCCAGGGTGGCCGAGAAGAGCATCCGCTGCCCCTGCGGCGCGACCTGCTCCAACAGTTTGGTGACCTGCGGCAGGAAGCCCATGTCGGCCATCTGGTCTGCCTCGTCCAGCACGGTGATCTCGACCTGGTCGAGCCGGGCGTCACCGCGGTTGATCAGGTCGTGCAGGCGGCCGGGGGTGGCGACGACCACCTCGGCGCCAGCACGCAGGGCGTCCGCCTGCCGCTGCAACGACAGCCCGCCGACGACGGTGGCGCAACGCAGGCCGACGGCACGCGCGTACGGGGCGAGTGCGGTGGTGACCTGCTGGGCCAGTTCGCGGGTCGGCACCAGCACCAGGGCGAGCGGGCGGCCCGGACGGGCCTTACGGCCGGCGGTGCGGGACAGCAGAGGGAGCCCGAAGGCGAGGGTCTTGCCGGAGCCGGTACGACCCCGGCCCAGCACGTCCCGGCCGGCGAGCGAGTCGGGCAGCGTCGCCGACTGGATCGGGAACGGCTCGGTGATGCCCTGCGCGGTCAACGCGGTGAGCAACGCCGGAGCCAGGCCGGTATGTGCGAAAGAAGGAATAACTGTGGTCATGCGGAAGCCTTCCTCGACGCGGCACGTGTCGAGGGAGGGCGCCGAAAGTCGGCGCTGTCACCGGCGGCAGGAAGGCAGCCAGGACTCACAAGCACGAACCGATTGGAGTACGGGCCGGCCCGCCACCGGGCCGCCGCCTGCGTTGGCAGGCGGCGGCGAGGCGGGCCGGTCCCGTCACCGTCACACCCGGAGGGCGCGACAGGTAATGCTGACCGATCCGAAGATCAGAGCGGGCGGATGTTCTCCGCCTGCGGGCCCTTCTGGCCCTGGGTCACCTCGAACTCGACCCGCTGGTTCTCGTCCAGGCTCCGGTAGCCGGAGGACTGGATCGCCGAGAAGTGGGCGAAGACGTCAGCGCCGCCGCCGTCCGGGGTGATGAAGCCGAAGCCCTTGTCAGCGTTGAACCACTTCACGGTGCCAATAGCCATGTGTTTCGTCTCCTTGACGGAACGTCGGACCCGCACTTGTTGCGTGCCCGAAGAGGAGCGCTCCGCGCGGGGATGCGCGAATCGCCTGTCGCTTCTGGTCGCCCCGCCCGGAGAACTCCGGACACAACAAAGAGCGCCTGGGGCCACAATCCCGCCAGGCGCACACAGAGTCTCTGGTAACCAAAACTGCAACCCGGTCAACCTACCACGGATTTCCCCGCCATGGTCAATGTTGGGCGGAATCTTCGGGCAACTGCGTGATCATGGCCGTGAGCCCCGCCACGTCCAGCAGATCGGCAGGCCGGACGGTCACCCCGTGCCGGACGTAGTGGAACGCGGCGCCCACCCGGTCGACCGGCACACCGGCCAACTCCGCCCAGGCCAGTCGGTACACGGCCAACTGCACGGCGGCCACGTCCGCCGCCGGCCCGGTCGGCTGCGCGCCGGTCTTCCAGTCGACCACGTCGAACCGCCCACCCGGCCGGGCGAAGACCGCGTCCATCCGCCCCCGCACCACGACCCCGGCGATCACTGTGGCGAACGGCACCTCCACCTCCACCGGCGACCGGTCGGCCCACTCGCTGGCCAGGAACCGCTCCTGGAGTTCGACCAGTGCCTCGTCGGGCGCGGCGTCCGCGTCGGCCGCACCCGGCAACTCGTCCAGGTCCAGCAGGCGGTCAGCGCCGAAGCGCTGCTCCAACCAGGCGTGGAAGGCGGTGCCTCGACGGGCGTACGGGTTGGGTTCGGTCGGAACCGGACGACGCAGCGTACGGGCCAGCGCCGCCGGGTCACGCCGCAACGCCACCAGCTGGGTGACGCTCAACTGCCCGGGCAGTGCCACCTCGACCGCACCGGAGAGCCTGGTCAGCTCGGCCCGTTCGGCCAGCAGCAGATCCGCCTCGCGCTGCCAGCGCGCCACCTCCGGGTCCGGCTCCGGCTCCGTTCCCTGCTCGACCGACGCCAGTGGCCCGGTGGGCACCGCCCCGACCGGACCGGGCAGCACCGCGCTCGGGCCGTCGGTCATCAGGCGGCGCACCAGCCCAGCCGCCTCCGCCAGCGCCGGCCGGCGGCCACCCAGCGGATCGGCGGGCCACTCCGCGCGGAGCACCACCTCGGCCGTGGGGTTCGTCGCATCCGGAGTCGGCTCCGGCGCCCACACGTCGATCAGGTGCCCCGGCCCGCCGTCGAGGCACGCGTCGTACACCTCGCGGAGGAAGACCGACGGACCTCGCGGTCGCTTGGTGCCCTCCCCCCACCAGTAGCCGGAGCAGAGCAGCAGCCGGCGCGGCCGGGTGACCGCCACGTACGTCAGCCGGCGCTCCTCCCGCTCGTCGTGGGCCCGCCACGCGTCGGTGAAGTCGGTCACCGCCCGAGCGACAGCCCGCTGGTCGGCCGCCTCGTCGAGCGCCAGCTCGGGCAACCCGTCCGCGTCACCGCGCAGCGGGAACGGCAGCACGCCCAGCCCGCCCAGCCAGTGGTCGGAGTTGCGGACCGGACCCGGCCACAGCCCCCGGCTCAGCCCGGCCACCGCCACCACGTCCCACTCCAGGCCCTTGGCGGCGTGTGCGGTGACCACCTGCACCGCGCCCTCCACCACCTCGACCTCGCCCGGTGCCAGGCCGCGCTCCTCGTCCTCGGCAGCGGCCAGGTACGACAGGAAGCCGGAGAGCGTCGCGCCCGGCGTCTCCCCACTGAAGCGGGCCGCCACGTCCCCCAACGCGTCCAGGTGCCCCCGGGCCAGACCCGCGTCGCCAGCGCCGTCGCGGCCGGCCCGCACCGCGACCTCCACGTCCAGGCCGATGGTCCGCTCGATGTCCGCGATCAGATCCGGCAGGGCCTGGTCCAGTCGGTAGCGCAGCAGGGCCAGCTCCAGCCCGTACGCGCGCAACCGAGCGAACCCCTCCGCCGAGTACGCCTGCGCCGGGCCGAGATCGGCCAGTGCCTCCACCAGGGTCGCCTCGTCCAGGAGGTCCGGGCTGATGTCCGAGGCGTCGTCGGCGGCGACCTGCCGACGGGAGTGGGCGATGGCCCGAGCCCGCCGGTGCAACGCCACCAGGTCCCGTGGCCCGATCCGCCAACGGGCGCCGGTGAGCAACCGCAACAGCGCGGCACCGTCGGTCGGATCGGCCAGCACCCGCAGCGTGCAGACCACGTCACGGACCTCGGGAGTGTCCAGCAGGCCGCCCAGCCCGACCACCTCCACCGGAAGGCCGCGCTCGCGCAACGCCGACTCGATCGCCGGGATCTGGCTGCGTACCCGGACCAGCACGGCCGTCGTCGGACGCTGCGCCACCGGGATGTGCTCGGGAGCCGCGCCCGGCATCCGGGCCGCACCGCGCCAGGCGGCGAGCACGCTGTCCGCGATCCAGTCCGCCTCGTCGGCGTACGTCGACAGCATCGCGCAGTGCACAGTGCCCCCGGCCGCACCACCGGGGCTGCGGTGCGGGATCGGCTCCCGGACGGTCAACGCCGAGCGCAGCTCCGGCACCTGGGCACCCGCCGCGCGTAGTGGGGTGGACAGCGCGTTCGCCACCCGGAGGATCTCCGGGCGGTTGCGCCAACTGGTGGTGAGGCCGAGCGCCTGGGCGGGTCGACCGTCGACGCGGGCGAACTCGGCGGGGAACCGGTCCAGGGTGCCGGCGCTGGCCCCCCGCCAGCCGTAGATGGACTGACACGGGTCGCCCACTGCGGTCACCGGGTGGCCGCCGCCGAACAGCGCGTTGAGCAGCACCACCTGGGCGTGGCTGGTGTCCTGGTACTCGTCGAGCAACACCACCCGGAAACGATCCCGCTCGATCTGGCCGACCGCCGGGTGATCCCGGGCCACCCGGGCCGCCCGGGCGAGCTGGTCGGCGAAGTCCATCGCCTCGAAGTCCTCCTTGCGCCGGGCGTACGCCCGCACCAGCGGCAACAGGCGCAGCCGGGTCTGTTGCAGGGTGAGCGCCTTGCGCACGTCGGCGTACACGCGGCCCGGCCGGGACTGCACCTCGGCGAAGAACCGTCCCGTCCAGGCCGCCAGCTGGTCCGGTGCGACCAGGTGCTCGTCCAGCTCCCCGGCGAGCGCCAGCACCGCGTCGGTGATGGTGCTCGGCATCCGATCCACCTCGGACATGTCACCGTCGTAGTTGCGCACCAGCAGGTCGACCAACTGCCACCGGGAGGCCTCGGTGAGCAGCCGGGTGGACGGCTCGTAACCGGCCCGGAGCCCGTGCTCGGTCACGATCCGTCCGGCGTACGAGTGGTACGTGGAGACGGTGGGCTCGCCGGCGAGCGGGTCGTCCAGCGGGTCCCGGCCCTGCCGGCCGACTCTGCGGATCAGTTGGTCGAGCCGGGCACGGACCCGGTGGGCCAGCTCGCCGGCCGCCTTGCGGGTGAAGGTCAGCCCGAGGATCTGCTCCGGGCGCACGTACGAGTTGGCCACCAACCAGACCACCCGCGCGGCCATCGTCTCGGTCTTGCCCGACCCGGCGCCCGCGACCACCAGCAGCGGCTCCACCGGGGCGGCGATGATCGCGGCCTGCTCCCGGGTGGGCGCCGGCAACCGCAGCAGCTTGGCCAGTTCCGTCGGCGTGTACCGGGGGCCGGAGTCGGCCCGCCGGGGCGTCGGCGCGGGGCCCGCGCCGAACAGGGTGGGCTGACTCACGGTGCTGTCTCAGCTCGCAAGCTCACTCCTCGCCCTCACGGGCCCGTCGGACGGTCGGCGGCTCGACCACCTGGCGTCCCTGCCCGGAGACCGGGCAACTGGTCCGCACCGGGCAGACCCGGCACTTCGAGTTGGCGACCGCGGCGAACGTGGCGGCTGCCATCGTATCGGCGGTGCGCCGGACCAGTGCCGTCGCCCAGCCGGCCGCCGGTCCTTCACCGGCCGCCGGCTGGTTCTGCTCCCGGGCGTCCTTGGCGGAGGTGCCGAGCTGCACCAGCGCGGCGCCCCCCGACTCGTCCCCGAACTCGGCGAACGCCCCCGCCTCCACCGCCGCCTGGTAAGCGCCGAGCTGCGGATGTTCGGCCAGCTCGGCACCGGTGACGGCAGTGGACTTGCCGGTCTTCAGGTCGATCACCACGAGTCGCCCGGCCTCGTCGATCTCCAACCGGTCGACCCGCCCGGCCAGGTCCACCGGCCGGTTCGGATCGTCCAGGCGGACGGCGAACTCGTGCTCGATGGCGAGCAGCCGCCGTGGGTTGGTGGCCAACCAGCGCAGCAGCTTGTCGACCATCGCCTCGGCGCGCTCGCGCTCCGGCCCGGCCATCCACCGGGCGGCCAACTCGATCGCGTCGAACCGGGCGGCCACGTAGTCGAGCAGAGCGCCCCGGTCGGCGCTGGCGTCCTCGGCGAGCATCGCGGCGGCGTGGACCAGGTTGCCCACGCCCTGCGCCGTGCTGGTCGGGCCGCTACCGCCGTGCCGTTCCAGCAACCACCGCAGGCTGCACCGCAGTGCGCTCTCCATCGCCGACGGGGTGACCCGTACCGGCTTACCCTCGTCGACCAGCGGCCGGTCGTCGGAGAGCGCGCGCAACCCCCACCAGCGTGGACCTGTCGACCCTCGGCGACGAGTTGACCGGCTTCTCCGCCGCCGACTGCGCCGCGCTGGTGCGGGAGGCGGCGCTGGCCGCCATGCG
>NZ_JBSFBM010000301.1:0-8359 GCF_053592955.1 Micromonospora sp. NPDC002411
CTTGGGCAGCACCACCACGACGGCCTGCGCCTTCTTGGAGTTGTACTCCTGCGGGCCGAGCTCCAGGGTCTGCTTCTGCCCCGCCACGACGACCTCGTAGTCGAGCCAGCCGAGCTGGAACTTGTTCCAGGCGCCGAGGTCGCCGCCCCGGTCGCCGATGCCGACGTCGTTCTTGGCACCGAGCCGGCTCTGGGCCATCAGGGTCCAGTGCTCGTTGCTGTTGTCGGCGGGGCCGTAGTCGTCCGGCAGACCGAGGTCGTGGCCGTACTCGTGGTAGAAGACGCTACGACCGCCGTTTTCCGGCTGGATCGTGTAGTCGCGGATCCAGACGCCGGTGTTGCCGATCTGGGTGCCGCCGATCGGGAAGTTCGGCGGGCCCACGGGCGAGCTGTTGAAGGCCGACCAGCGGTGGCTCCAGATCGCGTCCTCACCCTGCTGCGGGTCACCGTCGGCCTGGTCGCCGCCGGAGTGGACGATCTGGAAGTGGTCGATGTAGCCGTCCGACTCGTTGAAGTCGCCGTCACCGTCGTAGTCGAAGCGGTCCCACTGGTCGAAGGACTTCATCTCGGCGGCGATCTGCGCGTCCGTCCGGCCCTTGGCCTTCTGGTCGGCGACCCACTGGTTGGCGGCGTCGCGGATCAGTGCCCAGGTGTTCGAGCAGACGTTGTCG
Source organism: Micromonospora sp. NPDC002411 (assembly GCF_053592955.1). Taxonomy (NCBI): domain Bacteria; kingdom Bacillati; phylum Actinomycetota; class Actinomycetes; order Micromonosporales; family Micromonosporaceae; genus Micromonospora; species Micromonospora sp. NPDC002411. Next base: position 671 of record NZ_JBSFBM010000301.1, read on the forward strand.
CCGCAGACGGCGGGGTCGCCGGTCGGGTCGTCGTCGGCCTTCGGGTCGTCGGAGCGACCGTAGCGGGCCTCGTTGTACCGGACCTTGACCCAGTCGGTCACCTCACCCTCGACGGTGTAGCGACCCGAGGACTGCGCCTCGTAGTACTGCTTGAGCGACTCGTCGCCCGGGTTGGTGCCGAAGTACAGCTGGCGGAAGTGCTCCGGGCTGAAGTCCGGCTGCCAGATGGTGGAGTTGTCCACTGCCCGGTTGGGCTCGGGGATCTTGTTGTGCAGCGGGCCGTCGAACGTCGCCGGTCCGGCGATGTCCGGGTTCATGTCCTTGTCCGGGTAGGACGGGTGCCGCTCGTCACCGAACTCGGCCAGGATCACGAAGATCTTGTCGGTCCGCTCACGCTTGAGCTCGACGTACTGATCCCTGGTCTCCTGGCCGCCGCCGGCGGTGCGGGCGCGGGCGTTGGTGCCCGCCTTGCCGACCTCGCCGACCTTGACAACCGTGCTTCCGTTGCGCTCGATCGGCTTGCTGCGACCGGTCAGCACGTCGGCGAGACCCTGCTGACGCAGCGCGCGGCGCTTCTCCTCGAGCTTGTCGGGGAGCTCATCCTTCAGCGCCTGTGGTTCGGCAGCGGCCGGTGCTGCTGCCGGCAGTTTGGGCTGCGGGGCCGCCGAGGCGGACGGGCCGAACGCCAGGCCTGTCGCCGTCAGTGAAAGCCCGAGCAGACCCACTGCGACTTTGCGCACGTGGTACCTCCGGTGTGAGGGAACCGGCCCAACGGGGGTACGGGCCGGTGGGAGATCGATCCCACTAGTGGGACCAATGGTGAACATAGACACTGCTGGGACGGGTGGGAAGACGGACGCGTCGATTTGTTGCAAGATTTTGTTGGGAATGCTTTTCACCGTCACACACCAGGGCTTCATCAGCCACGCTGACCAGCGATGATTGGCCCGGTCCCGTATACAGCGACCCATTTCGATCAATTTGATCGATGTACGACAGTGGGGCCGGTGACGTCTCCGTCACCGGCCCCACAGTCAGTTGTCGAACTGGAAAACCGTTACTTCTTCGCCGGGGTGACGAAGATCTGGGCCGACGAGTTGTCGTTCGCCGCCTTCTTGATGGTGAGCGAGACGCCGTAGTTCACGCCCTGGTCGCCCGGGTTACCGGTACCCAGCACGATCGCCCCGCCGCCCAGGGTGACGCCGTAGAACTCCGGCGCCGGGCTGCCGTCCGGGTTGGTGACCCGGGTGGTGTACGGCGCGTTGCCACGCGACGGCAGGACCACCGACGCGTCGTTGTCCCGGGCGTACGCGGCACCGTCGCGCATCTCGATGCCCGGGTACCAGCCCTTGGCGTCGGTGAACGACTTCACCGGCGGCAACCCCTTGAACTTCGTGCAGTACGCGCTGTACGGCTCGTCCGCCGCCTCCAGGCACTCCGTGAAGGGGTACGTCCGGTTCAGCGAGAACGCCGCGTTCGACGACTGCGGACGGCTCGGCAGGTTGTCCGTCACCGACGGGTCCTTCACGGCCGCCTCGCCGGTGCGGCGCAGCGGGTCGAAGTGCGAGTCGACGATGAGCAACCCGCCCTTCGCGCCGTAGCTGGGCAGGGCGGTCATCTGCCCGGTGACGTGGTTGACGTCGCCGAGCGCGGTGTCCCGGTACCAGACCAGCATGCCCGGGGCGTTGTAGGAGATCCGGTCGACCTTCCACGCCTCGTGCGAGTAGATGGTGTCGTAGGCGTACTGGAGGCCCTTGTCGAAGCCGTCGAAGTTGCGCCACTCCGCCAGGTAGTACTGGGCGTGCACCTCGGTGCCGCTGGAGACCTTCCAGCCGCCACCGGTGGTGTCGACGAAGGTGCCGCCGGTGGCCGTCCAGCCGTTGGCGCCACCCTCGACGTCGTCACTCCAGGTGGTGGCGCCGCCGCCGGTGACCGAGAAGTCGTCGACGAACCAGTTGCGCTCCTCGAACGCCTCGTCGGTGGCCAGGCGCAGCCGCACCTGGACCGTCGTGCCGGCGTACGCCGACAGGTCGACGTAGTCGTGCCGCCAGCCGTCGGTGCTGCCGGTCAGGCCGTACTTCTTGCCACCGAAGTCGTTCATCCGGCCGTTCGGGTCGGCGTAGCCGTCCGGGGTGGTGACCACGGTGCCGGACTCGTCGTACACCTTCTGCTCGGTCCAGGTCGTACCGCCGTCCGTCGAGAGCTCGACGAAGCCGTAGTCCCAGTCCTCCTCGATGATGTAGTTGTTCCACATCCAGAACTTCGAGTCCGCCGCCGCCGGCACGTCGACCGAGCGGCTCAGCTTGACGTCCGCCCACTCCTGGTCGTTGTTGCTGTGCCACATCTTCGTGCCGCTGTGCGGCGTGGCCAGCGTCGTCACCTTGTCCGGCAGGTCGACCTTGATGCCGTCCTCGGAGTCGATCGGGGTACGCGACGTCTGGCCGAGCTTGACCTCGCGGGGGTTCGAGCCGGGACGGATGGTCAGCGGGTCGGCCCAACCGAGCACCCACTTGTCCCAGATGCCCATGTGCGTCGGCAGCGCCTGGAAGATCTCACCCGAGTGCGAGCCCGAGGCCATCAGGTCCCAGAAGTCCACATCGGAGTCGGCGTTGCCGGACGTGTCGTAGAGGTCCGGCAGGCCCAGGTCGTGACCGAACTCGTGGGCGAAGACACCGACACCGGCGTCCTCCGGCTGCACGATGTAGTTCGACGCCTTGATGTTGGTGCCCGGGATGGTGTAGCCGCCGGCAACCGTGGAGGAGTGCGCCCAGACGGCGTACACGCCCTCGGCGCCGCCGCCGCGCGACTTGCCCTGACCGGCGTGCACCAGCACGAGGTGGTCGATCACGCCGTCTGGCTCGAAGAGGTTGCCGTCACCGTCGCGGTCGGCCTGGTCCTCGATGTCGTAGTCGGCCCACGGGAAGGTCGGGTCCTTCGCGACGAGCGCGTCGATGGCGTCGGTCGCCAGGCGGCCCGCGCCGGCCGGGTTGTCCGGGTGGCCGTTCATCGACTGCTCACGGCCGGGGACCCAGGCGCCCGTCTCGTCCTGGAAGCAGCGGTTGGCGGCGTACCAGCCCTCCGAGTGCGGCACGGTGATCCACGGGCTGGCCTGCCCGTCCACCGTGTACGCGTTCTTGGACATCTCCAGGTACATGTTGTGCATCGTGCGACCGGACAGGTCGATGCCCTTCTTGCCGTCCGGGCCCTTCAGGTCGGTGCGGACCCGCTCGGTGATGCCCTTCTTGCTGTAGAGCATCTTGTTGTAGTGCTGCGGCGAGAAGTCCGGCACCCACATCGAGTTGTTGTCCTCGTGCGGCAGTCGCGCCGGGTCCGGGATCTTGTTGTGCTTCGGGCCGTTCTGGACGGTGCCGGGGACGCAGGTCCGGTCCTCGAACACCGTCTTCGGCACCATCACGCCGGTGAAGTCGTCGTTGGCCTTGTCGTTGAACTCGACAAGCAGCGTCAGCAGCTTCGCCGTCTGTGTGGTCGGCGCCTTCTTGAACTTGCGGGGGTTCTGGCCAGTCTTGAGCGACTGGGCTTCGGCCTTGGCCAACTGCCGGGCCGCCACCGGGTTGCCCCGGGCGTGCTTCTGGTCGAACGCACGCGCCGACTCGGCAGCAGGGGTGTAGACGCCGCCCTTGCCCTTGACCTCACGACCGTTGGTGTCCGGCTGCACCTCGGGCTCGGCGTAGTTGATGTAGTGCTCGTCGGCCCCGATCACCGCCCTGGGGGTGGGGGACGACGACTGGGCGGCCGCGCTGCCGGTCACGGTCAGTGACGTGGCCGCGAGGGCGATGACGGGCAACGCGACGAGTAGTCGTCGGCGCGACCCCGGACGGGAGTTTCTGTTCATGCCACTCCGTTTCTCGGGCAGAGGACGTCGGTGGGACCCGTGCGCCGGGGCGCGTCGAGACCGGCCGACGAGCGTGAAACTAAATGACGAACAAGCCGTACGACAGGATCGTGATCGATGCGTTACCCGTTCGGTGGGAGCGCTGCTCGTCGTACCTCCACAAAAGACAACGGTGGGTGACGGTCCGTCCGGACCGCCACCCACCGCAGGGGTACGTCTACTCGTCAGTCCTCGTCGGACTTCGCGCCGCTCATCCCGGAGGAGATCAGGTCCATCACCGAGGAGTCCTGCAACGTCGTCACGTCGCCCAGCGACCGGTTCTCCGCCACGTCCCGCAGCAACCGGCGCATGATCTTGCCGGAGCGGGTCTTCGGCAGCTCCGGCACCAGCATGATCTGGCGCGGCTTGGCGATCGGCCCGAGCGTCTTCGACACGTGGTTGCGCAGGTCCGCGATGAGCTGCTCACCCGCGTCGCCACTGATGTCCGTGCTGCCGCGCGGAATGGCGAACGCGACGATCGCCTGACCGGTCGTCGGGTCGGTCGCGCCGACGACCGCCGCCTCGGCCACCGACGGGTGCGACACCAACGCCGACTCCACCTCGGTCGTCGAGATGTTGTGCCCGGACACCAGCATCACGTCGTCCACCCGGCCGAGCAGCCAGATGTGCCCGTCGTCGTCCTTCTTCGCCCCATCCCCGGCGAAGTACATGCCCTGGAACCGCGACCAGTACGTCTCGATGAACCGGTCGTCGTCACCCCAGATGGTGCGCAGCATCGACGGCCACGGCTCACGCAGCACCAGGTAGCCGCCACCACCGTTCGGCACCGACTGGCCCTGGTCGTCCACCACGTCGGCCACGATGCCCGGCAGCGGGGTCATCGCCGAACCCGGCTTCGCCGCGGTGACCCCCGGCAGCGGGGAGATCATGATGGCGCCCGTCTCGGTCTGCCACCAGGTGTCCACGACCGGCAGCTCACCCCGACCGACGTGCTGCCTGTACCAGATCCACGCCTCCGGGTTGATCGGCTCACCGACGCTGCCCAGCAGGCGCAACGACGACAGGTCGAAGCCGGCCGGGATGTCCTCGCCCCACTTCATCATCGTTCGGATCAGGGTGGGAGCGGTGTACAGGATGCTCACCTTGTACCTGTCGACGATCTCCCAGAACCGACCCTTGTGCGGGGTGTCCGGGGTGCCCTCGTACATCACCTGGGTCGCGCCGTTGGAGAGCGGGCCGTAGACGATGTAGGAGTGCCCGGTGACCCAGCCGATGTCAGCGGTGCACCAGTAGACGTCCGTCTCCGGCTTCAGGTCGAAGACCGCGTGCGTCGTGTACGACGCCTGCGTGAGGTAACCCCCGGTGGTGTGCAGGATGCCCTTCGGCCGGGCCGTGGTGCCGCTCGTGTAGAGGATGAACAGCGGGTGCTCGGAGTCGAACGGCTGCGCGGTGTGCTCGGCCGACGCGGTCTCCACCGTCTCGTGCCACCAGTGGTCCTTGTCCGACCACCCCACGTCCTCGCCGGTCCGGCGGACGACCAGCACGTGCTCCACCGACGGACAGCTCGCGACGGCCTCGTCCACAGTCGGCTTCAGCGCCGACGGCTTGCCCCGCCGGTAACCACCGTCCGCGGTGATGACCACCTTGGCGCTGGCGTCCTGGATCCGGTTGCTCAGCGAGTCGGCCGAGAAGCCACCGAAGACCACGCTGTGCGCGGCGCCGACCCGGGCGCACGCCAGCATCGCCACCGCCGCCTCCGGGATCATCGGCAGGTAGATGGCCACCCGGTCGCCGGCGGTGACCCCCAGTTCGGTGAGCGCGTTCGCCGCCCGGCAGGTCAACTCGTGCAGTTCGGCGTACGTGATGGTGCGGGTGTCGCCCGGCTCGCCCTCCCAGTGGATGGCGACCTTGTCGCCGAGCCCGGCCTCGACGTGCCGGTCGAGACAGTTGTACGCCACGTTGAGCTGGCCACCCACGAACCACTTCGCGAACGGCGGGTTCGACCAGTCGAGAACCTCGTCCCACTTCTTCGACCAGGCCAGGCGATCCGCCTGCTTCGCCCAGAAGGCGAGCCGGTCGGCCTCCGCCTCGGCGTACGCGTCGATGGTGACGTTGGCGTGCGCGGCGAGTTCGGCCGGCGGGGGGAACTGGCGCGTCTCGTTCAGCAGATTTGCCAATGCCTCGCTCATGCCGTGACTCCTCGTCGCTCGGGTGACCTGGGTCTCGCTGGCCACGAGGGTAGTCGGCGGGCCCTCGGCCAGCGAGGGCTGCCCGCCTCGTCGCGCCGAGCGGCCCTCGCCACGCGCCCGGCGGCGGGACGCGTCCCGCCCGCAGCCCGCCCGCGCGGTCCCACCCCGCCCGCAGCCCGCCCGTGCGGTCACATCCCGGCACGGGGTGGGCCTGGCCGGCGCGGTCACACGCCGCATGCGGTGGGTATGCCCATGATCGACACGAGTTCGCCGATATCGGGGTATCGCGACGCTAGGACACCGCAACATCGGCGATGCCGTGTTGACCATGACGCGGTGGGCCGGTGGGCCGGGCCGAGTGGATCTGGGGGGCGCGCGCCGGGAAGGGCGAGAGCCGCGCAGACGGGCTGGCGCGGGTGGCGCGGCTCGCGTTGCGGCCGGGTGTGGCTCGCCGGGCCGGGACGGGTCGCTAGCGTGACGGGGTGACCACCGACCCGCTCGCCCCGCTGCTCGCGCTCGCCGACATCGCCGCCGCCGTCGAGCAGGCCCGCGCGCGGTTCGACCAGGCGCTCGGACACCGCGCGCTGCGCCGACACGGTGGCCAGGTCGCGGCCGAGGTCAGCCTCCGCTCCGCGGTGGCCAGCGCCGCCCTCGAAGGGGCCGTGCACGAACGGGAGGCGGTCCGCGCCGGCACCGTCACCGACCCGGTGCTCCAGGGGGCGCTGCGGGTCGCCGGAGCGCTACCCGGCCTGAGTGAACTCTGGCCCAAGGCACCCCGGCAGGCTCTCGCGAAGCTGCACGTCCTCGCCGCCCGGGATCTGGTGCCGGAAGCCGAACTGGGCCGCCCGGTGGCCGACCCCGTGGTCGCCACCCGGCTGGACGGGCTGGCCGGGCTGGTCGCCGGCGGAACGAAGGTCTCCCCACTGGTGCTCGCCGCCGTCGTACACGGGGAGTTGTTGAACCTGCGCCCGTTCGCCGGGCCGTCCGGTGTGGTGGCCCGGGGCGCCGCCCGGCTGGTTCTGCTCGCCAGCGGCCTCGACCCGCGTGGCCTGCTCGCCGTCGACGTCGGGCATCGCGAGCGGGAGCCCGAGTACGTCGGCTCGGCGGGGGCGTTCGCCACCGGCACCCCGGACGGGCTGCGCTCCTGGCTACGCCACTACATGGCGGCCGTCGAGGTGGGCGCCGACCAGCTCACCGCCATCGGCGACGAGGTCCTCGCCGCCGCCTGAGCGGCGATCAGTCCCGCCGCGTCGCCCGGCTGACCTTCGCTTGCAGTGCCCGGCGGGCGATCGGCCCGAGATCGTCGACGATCTCCATGAGGAGCGCGAGCTGGTCGAGCGCCGCCATCGCCTGGTCGGCGCCCGCCGGGTCCACCCCGTCGTAGAGTTCCAGCCCGATGAACGCGGCGGAGACCGCGCGGGCCAGGCCGGGCACGTCGGCGACATCGGCGAACGGAGAGCCGGCGAGCAGCCTCCGCAGGACCATCTCGATCTCGTCCACCCACAGCTGGAGCGCGCCGGCGGTGGGGGCGGCCAGGCGTTGGTCCGCCTGTGCCCCCGCCAGCATCTGGGCCAGGAAGGTGACGTTGCCGAGCTGGCGTTCCTCCTCGTGCAGCTCCCGCCCGACCGCGAGTAGTTCGCGCAGCGA
>NZ_JBSFBM010000302.1:0-8329 GCF_053592955.1 Micromonospora sp. NPDC002411
GGGCACCAGAGCGGCGTCACCGGCGGATCCGCGGTCGCGGTGATCCGCTCCACCACGCTCGCCACGATGTCCGCTCCGATGTGCTCGGGCATGAAGATGATCACGGGCGGGTAGCCGAGGCGGACGAGGACCAGGTTGACCACCGAGGCGCTGGTTCAACTCGCCCAACGCCTGATCGAGACGCAGGTAGACGGTGGCACGACTTGGCCGACCTCACAGGCTGTCGCTAGCGAATTGAACTTATCAAGTTGTACGTTTCCGGCGGCCGGAGGCGCGCGGTGAGGGTGCGTTCCGTCCACCCGCACTACCGCCAGGTCCACAGCCCCGGACGCCCCAGCCGTCACCGCCACACAGGTACGAACTGGAAGCGAGCAGGTAATCGGCTGCGTAACGTGCAGGGGTACACGTTCACGCCATAAGGAGACTTCATGTCCAAGCCACCGCTTCCCGAGGCCGCGGTCGAGATGCTGCGCAAGCCGAACCCGGCCGTCATGACCACGCTTCGCAACGGTGGTCAGCCGGTCTCCGCCGCCACCTGGTACCTGTGGGAGGACGGTCGGATCCTGGTGAACATGGACGAGAGCCGTCGTCGGTTGGAGCACGTCCGCAACGACCCGCGGGTGTCGCTCACCGTCCTGGACGAGGCCGGCTGGTACACCCACGTCAGCATCATCGGGCACGTCGCCGAGCTGCGCGCCGACGAGGACTTCGCGGACATCGACCGGTTGGCCCAGCACTACACCGGCAACGCGTACCCCCGGCGTGATCGTGGCCGGGTCAGTGCCCTGATCGAGATCGACCGCTGGCACGGCTGGGGCTCGCTCAAGGACAACGACCAGGTCGGCTGAGTGGCTGGCCCGGTTCGCCGAGGGCGACCGGGCCAGCACCACCTCCGTCAGGGCGTCGATGTCGCGGCGGACCGGGTGCGGACGCGGGTCACCAGGTAGCCGAAGGCCGCCGCGGTGAAGAACATGACGATGCCGTAGACGGCTCCGGGGATCGCCATCTGGGTGCTGTCGAGCAGCGCCGGGCTGAGCGCGATCGTGATGGCCAGGGTGCTGTTGTGGATGCCGATCTCGAATCCGGCGGCCGTCGCGGCGCTCCGGTCGACTCCGGCGAGTCGCGGCACCCCGTACCCGATGGCGAGACTCAGCAGGTTGAACGCGAGCACCGCCAGGCCCACCGCGACGAAGTAGTCGGCGATGTTCTCCCGTTCGCCGAGCACCGCCCCGGCGATGACGGCGACGAGCACCACGACGGAGAGGATCCGGACCGGGCGGTTCAGACGCTCGGCGACGTGTGGCAGCCGGGCGCGGATCAGCATGCCGATCGCGACCGGGACGAGCACGATGGCGAAGACCTGCACCACCTTGTCGAACTGCAGCCCGAGGCTCCGGCCGTCGGGCAGGAAGTACGCCGCCGACAGGTTGACCAGGATCGGCAGTGTGAACACGGCGAGCACCGAGTTGATGGCGGTGAGGGTGATGTTCAGGGCCACGTGCCCACCGAACAGGTGGCTGTAGAGGTTGGCTGTCGTGCCGCCGGGCGAGGCGGCCAGCAGCATCATGCCGACGGCCAGCTCCGGCGCCAGGTCGAACGCGAGGACGAGGCAGAAGCAGATCGCCGGCAGCACCAGCACCTGACACACCAGGGCGATGACGGCGGCTCGCGGGTGCTGGGCCACCCGGCGGAAGTCCGCGATGGTCAGTCCGAGACCCAGACCGAGCATGATGACGCCGAGGGCGATGGGCAGTCCGATCAAAGTCAAGGCGGAGTCCATGGCACAACATCGTTACCACCGGGTAACGCCGTCACAATCCCCCATGTGGCTGGACGGCTCTTGACCGTGGACGGTGACCGGCTTAACTTCATCAATCAGATAAGTCTCTTTACTATTCTGCTTGACACCTCGTAGGAGTGTGCCGATGCGACCATTCCGCCACCGCCGTCTCACCGCCGTCGTCACCCTGGCGGCCCTGCTGATCACGGCAGCCCCGCCCACCGCCGCGAGTGCGGGCGACAACAAGCAGCACCGCGCCGGCTACCACCGGGTCGGCTACTTCACCCAGTGGGGCATCTACGGCCGGGCTTTCCCGGTGAAGAAGCTCGACACCTCCGGGGCGGCGAGCCGCCTCACCCACATCAACTACGCCTTCGGCAATGTCAGCGAGGACGGCCGCTGCTACGTGGACGGTGGGCCCGGCGAGGGCGACGCCTGGGCCGACTACCAGCGACCGGTCCCCGCCGAGGAGAGCGTCGACGGCGTCGCCGACGCACCGGGGCAGGCGCTCAACGGCAACTTCAACCAGCTCGCCAAGCTCAAGGCCAAGCACCCCAAGCTCCAGGTGCTGATCTCGCTGGGCGGCTGGAGCTGGTCGACGTACTTCTCGAACGCCGCCCGCACCGACGCCTCCCGCAAGGCGTTCGTCGCGTCCTGCATCGACCTCTACCTGAAGGGCAACCTCCCCGGCAGCCCGGGCGCCGGGGCCGGTGTCTTCGACGGCATCGACCTCGACTGGGAGTGGCCCAACTGGGACGGTGAGCCGGGCAACGTGATCCGCCCGGAGGACCGGGAGAACTTCACCAAGCTGCTCGCCGAGTTCCGCAGGCAACTCGACGCCCACGGGCGCAAGACCCGCACCCATCACCCGCTGACCGCCTTCCTGCCGGCCAACCCGGCGACCATGGACGCCGGCTACGAGGGCCGCAAGATCTTCAAGTACCTGGACTTCGCCACCGTGCAGGGGTACGACTTCCACGGCGGCTGGGACGCGAAGGCCAACCAGCAGTCCGCGCTGCGCGTGCCGGCCGGCGCGCCGGACGACCCGGACTTCTCCGTCGAGGTCGCCGTCGACGGGTGGATCGCCCGCGGCGCGCCCCGCGCCAAGCTGGTGCTCGGCATCCCGTACTACGGTCGCGGCTGGACCGGCATCACCGGCGGCGGCAACGGTCTCTTCCAGCCGGCCACCGGGCCCGCGCCGGCCACCTTCGAGGCCGGCAACGAGGACTACAAGAAGCTCAAGACCCTGGCCGGTAACGGGTTCACCGTGCACCGCGACCTCCGCGCCGGGCACGCCTGGTTGTTCGACGGTACGACCCTGTGGACGTACGACGACCCGGCTGTCGTGTTGCAGAAGACGCTCTACATCCGCCGGGCCGGTCTGGGCGGCGCGATGGTCTGGTCGCTCGACGGCGACGACGACAACGCCACGCTGACCAGGACGATCGACCTCGGCCTGACCACCTGGTAGCCGTACTGCCCTCGACCCGGCCCGTCGTCGACCGATTGTCCGGTCGGCGGCGGGCTGGCTTCACCTCACTGGGTGCTCCAACGGTCGCTGTACCGCAGGGCAGGCTTCCCGTCCGGTCGCGGGGGTAGCCAATCCTCGTCCGGGGCGGGCGGGGTGACCCCGTGCAGCGTGGCACCCGCGAAGTGGGAGAGGGCGTGCAGGATCTCCGCCCGGCTGTGCGGGAAGTGCCGGAGGTCGGCCACTGGAAAGCCACCCAGTTGTGTGGAGTAGGTGAACTCGCGCGGCTTCTCCACCTCGGGATAGTCCCGTTTGAAGGCGATGACGAGGATGTTGCCGGCGACGAAGATCCGGTCCAGGTGGTGCCAGGCGATGAACCTGTTGTGTGTTCTGGTCTGGATGCCGATGCCCTGCTTGGAGAGGGAGACGACGAGCGGGCGTCTCGCCAGAGCGAAGTGGCCGGTCACCACGTCCTCGAGTTGGGTGACGACCAGAAAGCCGATCACGAGGATCCCGGTCACCGTCCACAACAGCCCGAGGGAGTGGCTCTCGAGCAGTTGCCACCACAGGGTTCCCTCCTCCGCCGGACCCCGGGTTGCGTACAGGAGAACGCCGACCGTGGTGGCGACCGCGACCGGGGTACGCCACCACATATTCACCCGACGGCCCCCGAGCCACCATGCGAACCAGGCGAGTAGGCAGGCAATGAACGGAACGGCGATGATCATGTCGTCACCGAAAACGGGCGTCAGAACCCAGATGATCACCGTCACGAGCAGGATCACGACGACCACACCCCAGGTGGCGATGGCCAGTCCCCACTTGATCCTTGCAACTCCCAGGAACCCATCCCGCACGTCGCCCGCAGCGGTGGCCGCCAACGCGGTGACGATGGCCGCAGCACCCAGTTCCAAGAACGTGAGCATCAGGTCACCGTCGACCCACCCCACCTGGTCCGGCACGGTCTCCCTCGAGATGAACCATCCCAGCAGCAGGACGAGGAACACGGCTTCGACGCCGGCGGCCTGCGCGAGCCGTCGCCAATGTGCCCTCAGCAGTTCGCGGTGCAACGGGTGAAACAGCCGCTGCGGTCGGCTGAGTGTGTCGATCACCGGCCGGGCTTCGGCCGAGGTGGGCAGGCCGACCGCTGGCGTGGCGACGGGCGGTTCGTTCGCTGGCTGATCCTCGGCCACCGGCGCGGCCGCAGCTGCGGGGGCGGGACGCAACACCAGGTCGGCCGCGAGGTCGGTGTTGCGTTGACGCGGACGGGGTAGGCCCTGGCTGGGCAGGGTCACCGCGAGGTGCCGGTACGCGGCGCTCAGGGTGAGGTCTTCCCCGTCGGGATGGCCGTCGCGCACCGGGGGCCCGTGGCGCAACAGGCTGAGCAGCTCGCCGGTGAACGCCGTGTGTTCCGCGCCGACCGGGGCGATGGCGGCGACGTTGTCGGAGGTAGCGGTCAGGGTGAACGTCCCCTGGATCTCGCTACGGTCGGCCAACCCGTTCTCGACGTCGGCGGCGGACATGGTGTTGAGCGCGCGGCCCGCGAAGCAGCAGTCGAGGATCAACACCCGGGTACGTGCGGGGCTGTCCCGCATCGCGTCCCGGATCCAGCTGAACGGGATGGCCGTGTACTTCAGCCAGTCCGGTCGGGGGTTCGTGCCCGACAGCGCGAGGAACAACTCCCCGTTGTCGTCCAGGAGCCCATGGCCGGCGTAGTAGACCAGCAACAGGTCCTCGGCCTCGCCACAGCGCTCGGCGATGGTCACACCCGCCTCGCCAGGATGCGCAAGGTCGAGGAGTTGCGTGCACCGTTCCACGGCGACCAGATCGACGGGCCCGGTGGTCACCAACCGGGCCATCTCGGTGACGTTCGCCCGCACCGCGGGTAGGTCTTCAAGGGCCTGTTGGCTGTGCGTGGCAGTGCCGATCAGCAGCGCGGTCGACCTGGTCGGGTCGGGGCGGCTCACCTGTCGTTCGTCTCGGCAGACGGTTCGTGCTCGGCCAGCGCGCGTACGGCAGCCTCGATGAGGGCGGTGACCTGGTCCATGTCGCGGGCCCGGCGGACGTCCAACTCGGCGGACGACCCGCCCGGAAGGGTCAGCTTCACCGTCACGTCCTCGCGGCGGTGGGTCAACCAGCCGGCAATGGCCTGCACCAGCACCATGACCGCGCCGCCACTCCCGACCGCCACCAGCAGCACGTCCGTCGCGCCCCCCGACATCTCGTCGGACGGCGGCGTCACGTCGGCGGCGGGGGCTGCATTCACCTGCCCGCGGAGCCGGTCCTCGGCGCGCAGCCAGGAGGCAAGGGAGCGCCGAGCATCGGCAGAGGGCAGATCCGGATAGACCGAGAGCGTGATGGTCTCCTGAGACGCGGGCACCGTCTTCTCCTTCCGGCGAAGGCAAACCCCACTCCCTCATCCTGCCAGGCGATGTCGCCTTCGGCAGCCCCACGGACTCACGGAAGTCGATCAGGCCTTGACCGTCGTGTCGGCCGGTTCATAGGCTCCGGCCACTGCGAGGCTCTTCCCCAGAAGGGAACCCGAGACATGCCCTCATCGTCGCGTCCGTTCTGGACGGTCCCTCCGAAGCGGCTGGCGGGTACGGCCACCGTCGCGCTCCTGCTCGGCATGACTCCCCTGGTCAGCGGCACGTCGACAGCGAGCGCCGCCCCACCGTCGCGGTGCAGCAGTGACCCGACCGCACGGCTGGGCACCGTGCCGAGCCCGGAGGCGGTGCTCGGCTTCCCCCTCGGCGTGGGGCAGGAGCGGGTCGTCACCAACGACGAGGTCCGGACGTACCTCGGGGCCGTCGACAGCGCCTCCAACCGGGTCGTCACCGGGGTGATGGCCACCAGCGTCCTCGGCCAGCCTCTGCCGTACGCGGTGGTGTCCAACGAGCGCAACGTGCGGCCCGCCGCGCTACGGAAGATCGCCGACGACGTACGGGACCTGCGCGACCCGCGCCGGACCAACGCGCGGACGGCCGCCCGCACGGCGAAGGACAGCCCGGCCATCGTCTGGGTCACCGCCAACGTGCACGGTGGCGAGAAGAGCGGCACCGACGCGGCGCTCAAGACGCTGTACGAGTTGGCGGCCGGCCTGTCCTGCGAGGTCGCCCGGCGCAACGACAACCTGGTCACCATCATCGTCCCCACCCAGAACCCGGACGGCCGCGACGCGACGCGGCGGCAGAACGAGTTCGGCTTCGACATGAACCGGGACTGGTTCGCCCGCACCCAGCAGGAGACCGACGGCAAGCTCGAACTGCTGCGCCGCTACCCGCCGCAGGTGTTCGTCGACGCGCACGAGATGGGCGGCCGGCAGTACTTCTTCCCACCCAACGCCGACCCGATCCACCACGAGATCGCCGGCGAGGCGGTGGACTGGATCAACCGGATCGGCGAGGCCAACAAGGCCGGCTTCGGCTTCAACGGCGCCTGCGACGACACCGTCACGACCGAGTGCTACTTCAACTACGACACGTACGACATGTTCTTCATGGGGTACGGCGACACCGTGCCGACCACCGGCTTCGGCGCGGCCGGCATGACGTACGAGAAGGGCAGCGCCTCCACGGTGGCCGACCGCGTGCAGCAGCAGTTCCACACCCAGTGGTCGACGCTGGGCTGGGCCGCCGCCAACAAGCGCGAGGTGCTGGACGGGTACTACGACATCTGGACCGACGCGCTCACCCAGGGCCGGGCGGGCACGTTGGAGCCGAACGAGGTGGTGCAGCCCACCAACGAGGTCCAGTTCCCGGTGCCGGACATCACGATCCGCTCGTACTTCCTGCTGCCCGATCGGCAGCTCGCCGACGTCCGCCAGCTCGTCGAGCGGCTTCGCAGGATGGACGTCGAGGTGTACGAGCTGCGCAAACCAACCCGCGTGTCCACCGCGCGGGTCTTTGGTGGGCGCACCGCCACGAACGTGACGGTGCCCAAGGGTGCGTACTGGATCCCGATGGACCAGCCGCAGAAGCACTGGATCCAGGCCGTCATGGGCGAGGACCCGTACGTGCCGTTCCCGTACTTCTACGACGTGTCGTCCTGGAGCAACCCGCTGCTGATGGGTGTCTCGGCCCTCTACACGGGCGACACCGTGAAGCCGAACGCCGAGCTGGTCCGGAAGGTCACCGGTGGTCGCACCGGCGCGGCTTGGCCGTGGGGCTCGTACACGTACCCGATGGACTCGGCTGCCGCCGCCGAGTTCACCTTCACCCTTCTCGGCCGCGGTGTCCCGCTGGTCCGTGACCTCGGCAGCAGTCGGGTCGCCATCCCGGCGACCACTGTGAGCCGTACCGTCGACGAGCTGGCCAGGTCGCTCGGGGTGACGCTCACGCCGGGCGGTCGGCCCACCGGCACCCGCCTCGACCTGCCCGACGTCGGGCTCTTCCAGGGCACCGGCATCTCCACCACGTCGGGCTCCCACGGCGAGGCGCGCTACGTGCTCGGCAAGCGGTGGGGGCTGGACCTGAAGCCGGTCACCACCGCCGACATCAACGACAACACCGCCGCGTTCACCGGGCGTACCGTGTTGTTGGTGCCGGACGGCAGCAACCCGACCGGCGGTCTGACCGCTACCGGCCAGGCCAACCTGCGCGAGTGGATCGCCCAGGGCCACACCTACGTCGGGCTGCGCAACGAGGGCACCCGGTTGGCCCGCGCCGCCGGGCTCACCTCGACCACCGAGAAGACCAAGCCCGCCGACTACCTGGTGATCGGCTCGCACCTGCGGGTCGACGTGGACACCTCCAGCCCGGTGGCGTCGGGTCGCCCGGCGGAGGACTTCGAGTTCAACAACAGCGACCCGATCCTCAACCCGAGCACCACCGGGACGAACGTGCTCACCTACCCGACGGGTGACACGTTCTGGGCCAACGGCTACACCGTCGGCGCGGACATCCTCAAGGGCACGGCAGCGGTGGTGGACGAGCCGACCGGGGCTGGTCGGGCGGTGCTGTTCGCGTTCAATCCGCTCTTCCGGGCGTACAACGAGAATGGTCTGCACCTGGTGGCCAACGCGCTGCTCTACCCGGCTGGCGCGACGCCGGACGCCCGGCGCGCGGCCGGCGTCGACGCGG
>NZ_JBSFBM010000303.1:0-8262 GCF_053592955.1 Micromonospora sp. NPDC002411
GTTCAGCACCGGGGTGATGTCGTTGATCGAGTTCGTACCGGCCTCGGTGGTGCCCATCTCCTTGGCCATCGCGTCCACGTTGATGTCCTTACCCTGCACACTCAACGCGTTGCGGGTCGCGGCGGGGCCGCAGTAGTAGAAGTTCGGCTGCGCCTCGTAACGCACACCCAACTCCCGCTCACCGCTCTTACGGTCGGTCTGGGTTTGCGTGGCGGGCTTGGCATCGGACATCGCATACGCGGCGGTCACGGGGCCGGCGATGGCACCACCGGTGAACGCCAGACCAGCAGCGGTCAGAGCGGTCTTACGAATCAGATCGGTACGCATGATGGCGTGCTCCTCTGCTTCATCGGGGGATACCGCACGACTCACGGGGGACGGCCATGCGGGAACGTTCAGTGCCCGGCGGCCCTGCGGGGCCGGCGTCGGGACGAGGTGTAACCAGGTGGGGGTGGCGGATCATTCCGCCGGGCTCCCGGCCTGTTGTGCTCCGGGGATGTAACCGGGGCGGGCTGGCCGGTGTTCCCGGCGGCCGCCGCTCACCACGGCCCAGCGTCGCGGCCGTGCCAGGTATAACGACCCCGGGCCGGCCCGGATTCCGCCGCCCGGGTGACCCCAGCCACCCGGACAAACCTCGCATAGTGGGCGATCATCCCGGCCGGCGACGATACACCCGCCTTGATCTACTCCGGTTCGGCGAAGTCGCGGTATCCGAGTGCCGGGGATACCCCGACTTCGGCGAAGCCGAGTGGATCAAGCCGGTAGGGCGCGCGGTATCGCACGATCTGCGCCCACCATCACGCGGAATCACCGCCACCCGCGACGGGAGCCGGGCGCACGCGACCGCTTGCTCGACGATCTCGCACTATCCCCGAAACTGCTGCCTCGTGGCGCCGTGAGGCAGCACCTTCCCCGACGTTGCGCGAATCTTGGCCGGGCCCCGCCCGGGCGCGCCCGGGCCGGGACGCGGCGGGCCCCTGACGTGCTGGTGGGGCAGCCCGCGACATCTCGGACTGCCCCACCAGTGTGCGTAAGCGACGGGATCAGAAGCCGAGGACGCTCCGCCCGCCGACGACCGGTAGCCGCAGTTCGCTGTCGTTCGGCGCTACCCGCAGTTCGGTGCCGCCCAACGGCAGCAGCGTGTACTCCTGGTCGCTGGAGAAGACGACCACGCCGATCCGGTGCCCGGCCGGGAAGACGTAGTCCTTCGGCTCCATGGTCCACCGGTAGTCGTACATCTTGCCCTGCTTGACCGGCTCGGTGCGCGCGTCGCTCTTGCGGTTCTGCGGGTCCATCCAGCCCCGGGTCACCACTGTCGGCGCGGCGGTCGAGCCGGCCGGGCCGTAGTCGACCAGGTACGCGGTGAGGTTCGCGTCCGGCTTGTTGTCGATCGCCATCCGCAGTCGCATCTCCGGACGCCCGGAGATGCGTACGCTCTGCGTCAGCTCGGGGGAGCGGTACGCGAGCCGGTTCGCGCTCGCCGTGTCTGGGTTGGACACCAGGGTGTCCGGGTGGATGGTCCGGCCCTCGTCGACGAAGCTCTGCTCGATCTTGGCCTTCGGGGGCTTGCCGGTGGTGAGGGCGCCTGGGGCGGTGGCGTCCGTGGCGGCGAACCGCAGCCCCACCTCACGGGCGGCGGGGTCGGGCCAGTTGGCGTACGTGGTGTAGGCCCGGTCCTCGCGCTGGAGCACGGCGGTCGGCTCGTCCATGATGCCGTTGCGCACGTTCCACAGCCAGAAGTCGAACCAGCGGTTCTCGGTCTGCTTGTACGTCCAGGTCTGCCCGCTGGGCAGGGTCACCGAGGCGCTGCTGCCCGGGCCGCCGTGGCCGCCCTGGTGCAGCCAGATCTTGCGGGGTACGTCGCGCTTGGCGAGCTGGTCCCACCAGCCGGCGAAGTGCTCGGTCTTCACGTTCCAGTCGTTGAGGCCGTGCACGACGAAGACGCTGGCCTTGACGTTGCGGGCGTCGAGGTAGTCGCGGTCCTGCCAGAACGTCGAGTAGTCGCCGGTGATCCGGTCCTGCTCCTCGGTGATCTTCGCGAGTTCGTCGGCGCACTGCCCTTCGGCGCGTGCCTGCCCGGCGGTGTACTGGGCCAGGATGTCGAGGTCCTCGCCCTGGAACGTGCCGGGTGCGACCACCAGCCCGTTGGCCCGGTAGTAGTCGTACCAGCTGCTGATCGCGGAGACCGGCACGATGGTCTTGAGTCCCTTGACCCCGGTGGTGGCAACCTGGTTGGGCAGGGTGCCGTTGTAGGAGACGCCGGTCATGCCGACCGCGCCGGTGGTCCAGCCGGCGGTGACCGGGGCGCCGTTGGCGTCGTACCCCTTGGCCCGGCCGTTGAGCCAGTCGATGACCGCCTTGGTGCCCAGTGTCTCGGCCTGGTCGCCGCTGGTCGGGCAGCCGTCCGAGTCGCCGGTGCCGACGCTCTGACCGAGCACCACCGCGTACCCGCGTGGCACGTAGTAGTCGTCCAGCGAGCCGGGCAGGTTGGCCTTGGCCTGGGCTCGTTGCATGCCGGCGTCGAGCGCCCGGCGGCCGGAGCGGTCGGTCAGACCGTTCTGCGGCAGGTCGTCGACGAGCACGCTCGGGTACGGCACGTCGCCCCAGGTGCCCTTGCGGTACGGGCTGTGCTCGAAGATGACCGGCACCTTGAAGCCGGTGGTGGCGGTCTCGCGGGGTCGGGAGATGTCGATCGCGACCCGGTCGAGCCGGCCGTCGTGGTCGGTGTCCACCGGGGTCTGGACGAACACCCGCTCCTCGATCGCGTCGGCGAGCGAGAACACCGGTTGGGTCATGCCGTCGCTGACCACGATGCCGGTGGGCGTGGTGGCGGCGGGCGGTGCAGCCGTTGCGGTGGGGGCTGCGCTGAGCACCAGGGCGCCGGACACACCGACGCTCAGGAGCGCTAGATGACGGGGTCGACGCACGCGCGTCTCCCTTCGGTTGGGCTGGTTGCCGGGGTCGGCACTGACCAAGCTCGAAGATCCATTCGTCGACATGCTAGGTCGGCGGCGCCGTCGCGTCGATCCCGTGACATGTCCACGGTGGCCGGTCAGGGGGTCGGCGGCGTCACCGCGATGATCAGGTGGGCGGGCTCGTCGCTGGCGTTGCGGTAGAGATGTGCCAGGCGCGAGTCGAAGGTGACCGACTCGCCGGCGGTGAGGGTGTACGACTCACCGCCGATCTGCGCGACGACCTCGCCGGTGACGACGATCGCGCACTCGGTGGACGGGTGTGCCCAGGGTTCCGCCGAGCTGGCGTCGCCGGGTGCGAGGTGGGCCTGGAGGACCTCCAGGTCGCCCCGACCGGGGGTGAGTCGTTCGTAGGTGATCTGGCCGGGTGGCGCGGCCAGCCGGGTCCGGGCGCCGACGCGGCTGATGTGCACGGGTGGCGCCTCGGGCTCGGAGAACAGCTCCGCGATCGAGGTGTCGAAGACCTGGGCGAGTTTCCGCAGGGTGGACAGGCTGGGGTCGGTCGCGCCGTTCTCGATCTGGCTGAGCAGCGCGGGGGACACGTCGGCGGCTGTGGCGAGCTGGCGCAGCGTGAGGGAGTGCTGCTGACGCAGGTCGCGGAGTCGGTCACCGAGCATGTGTCCTCGTTCCAAAAACAGTGTGGCTGAATCTTGATTGACCCGACTATACGGCTCTGTTTAGTATCGCTGAACAACAGGCGGCGACGTTCGACACCACTAGACAAGGCCGCGTCAAGACGAACCGGACGGCGTCCCAGTCCGGCCTACATCCAACCCGAGACGGCGCTTCCCGAGAACCCCGCGACGATCTCCCGCCGCTTCCGCCGGTGGTTGGGTCGCCCGAGGCGTCGACGCCCCGCGGTTCCCGCACGGCGGGCCGCGCGATAGAAGGTAGGAACAGCATGTCGGTGTCCCCCCGCCGGCTCCTCGCCGGAGCGTCCGCTCTGGCGACGCTGGCCGTCCTGTCCGTCAGCGCCTGTAGCGCCGGCGGCAGCGGTGGAAACGCGAACGGTGCGGCCAAGACGCTCACCGTGAACACCTCGTTCGTGCTCAAGACCCTCGACCCTGGCCGGGTCTACGAGGCGACCGGCCTGACCGCCGTGCACGCCCTCTACGACACCCTGCTCACCTTCAAGGGCTCGGACGTGAGCAAGCCCGTCCCCGCGCTGGCCGAGTCGTACCAGGCGTCACCGGACGCGAAGACGTTCACCTTCAAGCTGCGGCAGGGTGTGACGTTCGCCGACGGCAGCCCGCTCACCGCCGACGACGTCGTCTTCTCGCTGAACCGCCTGAAGAACATCAAGGCCAGCCCGGCGGTCACCGTCAGCGGCCTGACCGTGACCAAGACCGATGACAGCACCGTCGTGGTCGCCTCGGCCACGCCCGACCCGAACATCCCGGTCGTGCTGTCGATGCCGTCGACAGCTGTGCTCAACTCCAAGGCCGCCAAGGAGCACGGTGCCCGCGACGGCGCCGACGCCGCGCAGGGCGACACCGCACAGCAGTACCTGGACACCAACTCCCTCGGCAGCGGCCCGTACGTGCTGAAGTCGTACGACCCGTCGGCGCAGGTGGTGCTGGAGGCCAACCCGAAGTACTGGGGCACCAAGCCGCAGTTCTCCCGGGTGGTGCTGCGCAACATGGACGTGCAGACCCAGAAGCTGACCATGCAGCGCGCCGAGGCCGCCGAGATCTCCCTGGACATCTCCGGCAAGCTCCTCGACGGCCTGCCGGGCAGCCTGCAGACCTCCGGCGTGCAGGACACGGTCTACTTCCTCTTCCTGAACGCCGACCCGGGCGTCTCGGCGGTCACCTCGAACCCGAAGTTCAACCAGGCCCTGCGTGCCGCCATCGACTACCAGGGCATCGCGGCCCTGTACGGCAAGGGCGCGGCGCCCGGTGCCGGGCTGGTCGCGCCGGCCTTCCCGGGCGCGCTGCCGGCCGGCGAGGAGTCCAAGCGGGACGTGGCGAAGGCCAAGGCGCTGCTGGCCGAGGGCGGCCTGACCAACCCCACAGTGAAGTTCACCTACCCGGCCATCACCTACAAGGGTGTAGACCTCGGCACGGTGGCCACCAAGGTGCAGGGCGACGCCGCTGAGGCGGGCATCAAGCTGGAGTTGAACCCGCAGCCGCTGACCACGTTCCTCGACGAGATGCGCGGCGGGAAGTCACCCCTTGGGTTCACCCCGCAGAGCCTGAACTACCCGGTTGCCGACTCGCTCATCAACAACATGGCACCGGGGCAGGCGACCGCGCTGCGCTCCGGCTGGACGGTCGAGCGGGCCGACCCGGCCGTGGTGGCCGCCGGCAAGAAGGTCACCGAGACCCTCGACCTGGCCGGCCGGGCCGCCGCCATGCAGGAGTGGCAGCGGCTGATGAACGCGTCCTCGCCGTACCTGGTGCTGGCCAGCAACTCCTCCATCGTCGTGGCGACCACGGACCTGACCGGCGCGGACTACACCGCCGCCGGTTGGCAGGTGGACGTCGCCGCGGTCGGCCGCAAGTAGTCCCGACGGCATGACGACAGTCCACGACGGTGAGCCGGGCGCGGTCGCCACGACCGCGTCCCGGCCCCGGGGTGCCCACCCGCTGCTGACGTTCCTGGCCAAGCGGGTGGCGATCACCGCCGGCCTGCTGCTGGGGGTCACGGTGGTGACGTTCGGGCTGGTCAACGTGGTCCCCGGTGACCCGGTGACCGCCAATCTCTCCGACCAGGCCCTCAACGACCCCGCCGCGGTGGCCGCCTTCCGGCAGAAGTGGGGCCTGGACCAGCCGCTCTGGGCCCAGTACGTGCACTACCTGGGCAACCTTCTGCATGGCGACCTGGGTCTCTCCCAGCAGACCGGGCGGGCCGTCCTGGACGACCTGCTGCACTACGTGCCGGCGACCCTGGAGCTGGCCATCCCGAGCATGGTGCTGGCGCTGCTCATCGGCACCGGGATCGGCATGCTCGCGGCGGTCCGCAACGGTCGGCTCACCGACCAGCTCGTCCGGATCGGCGCCCTGCTCGGGCTGTCCACCCCGCCGTTCTGGCTGTCCCTCGTCGTGCTCTACGTCTTCTTCTACCAGCTCGGCCTGGCGCCCAGCGGCGGACGACTCTCCACGGACTTCAGCCCACCGCCCACCGTCACCGGCATGTACACCGTCGACGCGGCACTCGCCGGGCAGTGGGACGTCGCGTGGGACGCCGCCCAGCACCTGTCCCTGCCGGTGCTCGTGCTGACCTCGCTGACCGTGGCGATGCTGGTCCGGTTCGTCCGCTCGGCGATGCTGGAGGTGCTCCAGCAGGACTACATCCGCGCCGCGTACGCCAAGGGTCTGCCGACCCGGGTGGTGCTGCGCCGGCACCTGCTGCGCGCCGGTCTCGTCCCGGTGGTCACCGTCTCCGGGCTGGCCTTCGCCTCGCTGCTGTCCGGGACGGTGCTGGTGGAGAGCATCTTCGGCTGGCCCGGCGTCGGCCAGTACGCGTACCGCAGCGCCACGGCACTGGACCTGCCCTCGATCCTCGGCGTCAGCCTGTTCGTGGCGCTCGTCTACACGGTGGTCAACCTGACCGTCGACCTGCTCTACGGTCTCATCGACCCGAGGATCCGGCTCTCATGACGACACTCGTTGACCCGAAGGCGGAGCGGGCCCTGGGCCGGCGTCGCTGGCTCGGCCGGCTGCGCGGCGGCGCGACCAACCGGCCGGTCTGGCGTCAGCCGATCACGATGGTGGCCCTGACCATCCTCGGTGGATGGTTGCTGGTGGCGCTGCTCGCTGACGTTCTCGCCCCGTACGGCCCACTGGCACAGAGCCCCGACGCGTACGCGCCGCCCTCCGGGGCGCACTGGTTCGGCACCGACTCGCTCGGCCGGGACATCCTCAGCCGGGTCATCCACGGCGCCCGCCTGTCCATCCCGCTGGCCCTGGCCATCGTCTCGTTGGCCCTGCTGGTCGGCGGGCTGCTCGGGTTGGTCGCCGGTTACGTCGGTCGGTTCGTCGACGAGGCGCTGATGCGCCTGACCGACCTGGTGTTCGCGTTCCCGCAGATCATCCTGGCCATGGCGGTGACCGCGGCGTTCGGCCCGAACACCCGTAACGCCGTGCTGGCGCTGGTCATCGTCTCCTGGCCGGTCTACGCCCGGGTCATCCGCAGCGCCGTGTTGGGCATGCGTGGCGACGACTACCTCAACGCCGCCCGGCTGCTCGGCGTCGGGCCGGTCCGCGCGCTGCGTCGCGACGTGCTGCCCAACAGCGTCGGCCCGGCGATCGTGCTGGCCACGCTCGAGCTGGGCAACGCGGTGCTGCTGCTCGCCGCGTTGTCGTTCCTCGGCCTGGGCCCCCGCCCGCCGGCGGCCGAGTGGGGCTCGATGGTGGCCCTCGGCGCGCAGGACCTGTCGATGTGGTGGGTCAGCGTGTTTCCCGGCCTCGCCATCCTGACCGTCGTGATGGCGTTCAACGTGCTCGGTGACGCGCTGCGGGACCGGCTCGACCCCCGCTACACGAAGGGACGCTGAGGTGGCACCGCTGCTCGACGTCGACTCCCTGGCCGTCACCCTGCCCTCGCCGCGCGGCCCGCTGCCGATCCTGCACGACGTGTCGTTGACAGTCGACGAGGGCGAGCTGGTCGGCATCGCGGGGGAGAGCGGCTGCGGCAAGAGCCTCACCGCGCAGACCCTGCTCGGGTTGCTGCCCCCGGGGGCGGCCGTCAGCGGCTCGGCCCGGTACGCCGGCACCGAACTGCTGGGCCTGGACAACAAGGGCTGGCAACGGGTGCGCGGGGCCGGTATCGCCATGGTGTTCCAGGACCCGAGCGCCGCCCTGCACCCGATGCTCACCGTCGGCCGGCAGCTCACCGAACACATGCGGGTGCACCTGCGGATGGACCGGCGGGCCGCCGCCCGCCGTGCGGTGGAGCTGCTCGACCAGGTCCGCATCCCGGACCCGGAACGGGCCCTGCGTGCCTACCCGCACCAGTTCTCCGGCGGGATGCGGCAACGGGTCGCCATCGCCATCGCCCTGGCCGCCCGCCCTCGACTGCTGATCGCCGACGAACCGACGACGGCCCTCGACGTCACAGTGCAGGCCGGCATCCTGGCCCTGCTGGACCGGCTTCGCGCCGAGACCGGGCTGGCCGTCGCGTTCATCACCCACGACCTCGGGGTGCTCAGCGCCCTCACCACCCGCGGCTACATCTTCTACGCCGGGCGGGTGGTCGAGACCGGCCCGACCGGCGCTCTGCTCACCGCGGCCAACGTGAACCCGGCCAGCACGCTGGAGGTGAGATAACCGACAGTGCCGGCGGTGAG
>NZ_JBSFBM010000304.1:0-8214 GCF_053592955.1 Micromonospora sp. NPDC002411
GCGCGCGTCCTGACCGGAACGCAGGATCAGCAGCCGCCGCCCACCGAACAGCGACGGGCTGAGCATCTCGGCGATCTCGCCGACGGTGAGCGCTCCGGCCTGGTACTCGCGGACGTCCACCTCGGGGTCGACGCTGCGAACCTTCGCGACAGCTTCGGTGACCGCGCGCGTGGCGAGCAGCTCCTCGTCACCGAGGACGAGCAGAATGGGGGCGAGGCTGGCGGGGGTCACGCCGCCCATATTCGCACGCCCCAGCGTGGGATCGTGCCTGCTCATCAGCTGCTCGGTCGGCGCAGCCCGCACACAACGCAAATCCCGACATCTATCTCAATTGCCAATTAATGCGCAATTCGGGCGCGGTCCGTCCACTCCTAAACCCGCCCGGTCTCAGGGCTGCCGGCCCGGTGGCACCCCTCGGCGGGCCACCGCCAGGCCGTTCCTCGTCCGAACCGCTGCCAGGTCGCCGTCGGTGTCGGTGCGCAGCACCCGGGCACCACCCCTGCCCAACCGACTGAGCAGCCCGGGGCTCGGATGCCCGTAGGTGTTGCCGGTGCCGACCGGCACGAGCGCGACGGCAGGCCGCACCGCGTCGAGGAACCCGAGATCCTGGTACGCCGAACCGTGGTGGGCGACTTTCAGCACGTCCGCCCGCAACTGGCCGGGCGTCGCCCTCGCCAGCATCGCGTGCTGCTCCTCGGTCTCTGCGTCGCCGGGCAGCAGGATCCGCACCCCGGCCACCGTGGCGCGCAGCACCACCGAGTTGTTGTTCGGGTCGGACCTGGTGCCGGCCAGCGGGTACGGCGGGCCGAGCACCAGCAGGTCCACCCCGCCCACGGGGTGTCGAGCGCCCGCCACGGTGGTCAGCAACGCGGCCCGCCCGCCGATCGCCGCCGCCCGGACGAGGTCCCGGCCGCTCTCCGGGTCAGTCGACGAGGGCGTCAGCACGGCACCGACCCGCCGTCCCCGGAACACCCCGGCCACCCCACCCACGTGGTCGGCGTGGAAGTGACTGATCACCAGCAGTGGCACCTCCCGTACGCCGAGCCGTCGCAGGCAGCCGTCCACCGCACCCGGCTCCGGCCCGGCGTCCACCACGACCGCCCGGCCGGGTGCGACCGGCAGCACCACGGCGTCGCCCTGACCCACGGCGCAGACCACCACCACCCAACCCGGCGGCGGCCAGCCGGCGAAGACCAGCCGCACCGGAAGCGCACCCAGCACCGTGGCCACGCCGACGACCGCCACCAGCCGCCGTACGAGTGGTCGGCGCACCGCGACCAGCAGCGCGACGGTCAGTGCGGACAACAGCAGAGCGCCGGGCAGCCCGCCCAGCCACGGCACGGTGCCGCCCGGCAGCCGGGCGCCCTGCCGGGCGATGACCACCAACCACCAGGCCGGCCAGCTCGCCATCCAGGCGAGGAACTCGGCGCCACCCGGCCAGACCGGCGACACCATGGCCGCCAACACGCCCAGCACTGTCGCCGGCGCGATGGCCGGCACCGCCAGCAGGTTGGCCGGCACGGCCACCAGGCTGACCGTGCCGGAGATTCCGGCGACGACCGGGCCACAGGCCAATTGCGCCGCCGCCGGCACGGCCAGCGCCTCCGCCAGCCCGGGCGGTACTCCCCGCCGTCGTAGCCCGTCCCGCCAGCGTGGCGCGAGCAGCAACAGGCCGCCGGTGGCCAGCACGGAGAGCGCGAACCCGGGATCACCGGCCAACTCGGGGTCGACCAGCACCAGCACGGTGACGGCGGCGGCAAGCGCGGGCAGCGCGGCTCGGGGCCGGCCGGCCGCCAGCGCGGCGAGACCGATCGCTCCCATCGTCGCCGCCCGTACGACGCTCGGTGACGGACGGACCAGGATGACGAAGCCCACCAGTGCGACCCCGCAGAGCCCGACGGCGAGCCACGGCCCGGCCCGTGACCATCGGGCCAGCAGCAACACGGCGCCTACGACAATCGCGACGTTGCTCCCCGAAACAGCGTTGAGGTGTGTCATTCCGGTTGCTTGGAAGTCCGCCTCGACGGCGGGCGGCAGCCGGCTGGTGTCCCCCACCACCAGCCCGGGGAGCAGCCCACCCGGATCGTCGGGCAGCGGGGCGCAGGCTCGTTGCAGGCCGGCTCGCAGCGACCCGGCAGCGCGCTGCGCCCAGGACGACACACCGTGCCGCTCCGGCGGGCCGTCGGCGCTGAGCACGGCTGCGGTGAGGTCGCCACCACGCGGAACGCCGAGCCGGCCGTCGGCGCTGAGGCGCTGCCCAGGCAGCAGGCCCCGCCAGGTGGGGTCGGTCGTCAGGACGAGCAGCCGCACCGACGCGTGGATCCGCCGGCCATCCGGGCCGGTGAGCCGGACCGACTCCGTCGACACCAGCAGCATGCCCGGCCGCCCGGCGCTGCGGATCGGACGCGGATCGTCCCTCACCACCAGATCAACTGTGACCAGAGCACGCTGCTCGGCCAGGGCACGGATCGCCGGTGCGTCGCGAACTGCTAGGCGCGCTCCGGTGGCAGCACCACCGGCAACCACGCCGAGACCGACCGCCACGGCGATCCACCCGTAGCGCCGCGCCACGGCCCGGGGACGGCCGAGGCGGCCGAGCAGATGCAGAGCACCGGCCGCTGTCACACCGGCCGCCGCGCTGGCGCCCAGCAGGACGGCCAGGCCGCCCAGGTGCAGGCCAGCGAGCGCGGTGAGCCAGGCCGCCACGGCGAGCCCAGCCAGTCGCAGATCCGGCGGTTGGACGGGGGCTTGATCGGCCGGCGGCGATTGCGGCGCGCCACCGGCCACGGGGGTCAGCCGCAGACCAGCGGCGGTGGACTCCCTCACACCGTCACCAGATCCTTGAGCTGCTCGTACCGTGCGTCGCCGATCCCGTCGACCTGACGCAGGTCGCCGACAGCCTTGAACCCGCCGTGCTGGTCCCGGTGGCTGAGGATCCGCTGGGCGAGCACCGGCCCGACCCCGGGCAGCGCGTCGAGTTGGGCCAGGGTGGCTGTGTTGAGGTTCAGCGGGCCGGCGGCCGTTGCCGCCCCACCTCCCGCCGGGCCGACCGGTGCCGGCGGAGGCGTCACACCGACCACGATCAGCTCCCCGTCGGTGACCTTGCGGGCGGGGTTGAGCAGCGCCAGGTCGACACCGGGCAGTGGACCACCGGCCGCCTGGACCGCATCGGCGAGCCGGGAGCCGGCAGGCAGCCGTACCAAACCGGGCTTGCGGACCTTGCCCGCGACCGCCACCACCAGCTCGCCGGGGCCGGGCCCGCTGGGGTCACCCGTCGAGGCGGCCGACGGGGCCTCGCTGACCAGCGGTGCGACCGCCTCCGACTGGGGCCGGGACCGCCAGGCCCAGGCTGCCGCCCCCAACACCACCACCACGGCGACGACAGCCAAGGCCCGCACCCCGCGTCGCCCTGGATCGAACGCCCCCGGACCGGCCAGTCGCGACTCGGGCTCGCTCGCGAGGCCGCCGGGGGCCGGCTCCGCGAGCGGCGCGGCAACCCGGGACGGCAGCACGCCACCCACGGTTACGCCCACGGGCGCCCCCGCTGGCCGGGGTGGCACCGGTGCGGCGACCGCCTCCGTCAGCCGCCGCAGGCGCTGGCGTACCTCTGTCTCCTCGTCGTGCGACACAGGGCGACGCTATGGCGGCGGACGCTGCGGCGGGACTCCTCGGCATCGGCCTGTGGACAGGCGACACCATTGTGGACAACGCCCTGATCATGCCCGCGATCTGCTATGGCCGCACGGGCCAGGCCGTCGTCGAGTGTTTCCTCGACAGGCGTCGCCGGAACCGATGCCCGTCCTCGCCCGACGGCCCGACCGCCGTCGAATCGACAGCTACAGGTACGGCCGGGTGATGATCTCGATCATGTGGCCCGACGGGTCCATGAAGTAGAAGCCCCGCCCACCGTGCTCGGTGTTGGTCTCCCCCTCCCGTTCCAGCTTCGGGTCGGCCCAGTACGTGATGCCACGCCCCTCGATAAACCTCAGGCACCTGACGAACAACTCGTCGTCGACGAGGAACGCGTAGTGCTGTATCTGGATGTCCACCGGCGGCTCGGCGAACTGGAGCAGCACGCCCTCGTCCAGCTGGACGTTGGTGAACGGCCCCCACGACGGCGCTTCCGGCAACTCGAACAGCTCCCGGTAGAACGCCGCCGAGGCGTTCCTGTCCTTGCTGACGACGATGGTGTGGTTGAACGTGACTGTCATCGGTACCGTCTTCTTCCCGGTAGATCCGTAGACCCGACCGGAAGCCCACAGCCCCCACCCAGCCACACCGATGACAAAACCCCGAGGGCGCCGACGCCCCGGATCCCGCACGAGAGACGCGTGCATGGCGTCAATCTCGGCGTGGTGGCTGAAGTAGCCAGAACCTCCGGGGGGTAGGCCCATCTGGGGCGCGCACGGAGGCTAACACAGCGGGGCGAGCCGGTCAGTCGGCCGGACGGCGGTGGACGACCACACAGGCCAGACCCGGGCCGGCGTGGGCGGCGACGACCGCGCCGGCCTCGGAGACGTACGTGTCGTGCAGCCGGTCACCGAACCGCCCGGTCAGCGCGACGAGCAACGCCTCGGCTCGCTGCGGCGCGGCCAGGTGGTGCACCCCGAGATCGACGTCGTCGTCCCCGGCCGCCTCGACGGCCAGGTCGACGAGCCGGGCCACTCCGCGGCTGGCGGTGCGGACCTTCTCCCGCAGCACGATCGTCCCGTCCGGCATGTGCATGATCGGCTTGACGGAGAGGGCGGTCCCGAGCAGCGCCTCGGCGGCGTTGATCCGACCGCCTCGGCGGAGGAACTCGAGCGTGTCGACGTAGAACCAGACGGTGGTGCGGGCGACGGCGGCGAGCGCGGCGTCGCGTACACCGGCGAGGTCGACGCCGGCCTCGGCGGCGGTGGCGGCCGCGATGGCCGGAAAGCCGAGACCCATGCCGGTCGAGCGACTGTCCACGACCTCGACGCGCCCGTCGAAGTCGGCGGCGGCCAGGCGGGCGGCCTCGACGGTGCCGGACAGGGCGGCGGAGATGTGCACCGAGACGATCCCGTCGGCGCCGTCGTCCAACAGTCGGCGGTACGTGCGGGCGAACTGTTCCGGTGCCGGCCGGGAGGTGGTCGCGGTGACCCGGCGGGCGCTCAGCGCCAGTGTGGCGTCGGCCGGCTGGGTCTCCACCCCCTCCAACCCCTCCGCGCCGTTGAGGACGACTGTCAACGGCACGACGGTCAGCCGGTGCGCGTGCACCAGCTCGGGCGGGAGGTAGGCGGTGGAGTCGATGACGACCGCGACGGGCATGCCCGGCACGCTAGCCGATCGGGACGCCGAACGACGAAGCGCGATGACGCCCAACCGGGGCGAGGATCGTGCTCAGACCGCGTCGACGGCGACCGGGGCGGTGATCAGGCCGACGTTGTGCGCCCGCAACTGCCAACCCCGGACGTCGTCATGGCGCAGCTCGGTCCAGTGGCAGTTGGCGAGCGAACCGACGGCGCGCAGCACCGACGCGTCCCAGCCGAGCAGGTGACCGACGCCCTGCCGGGAGGCGCCGCCGTGGGTGGCGATCACCACGGTGCCGCCCGGTGCCGCGTGGGCGGCCTCCAGCAGCGCGGCGGCGACCCGCTCACCGAGGTCGTGCAACGGTTCCACGTCGACCCCGGGAGCGGGGTCGCCGGCCTGCCAGCGGGCGTACTCCTCGGGGAAGCGCTCGGCGACCTCGGTGAGGTGCAGGCCCTGCCACTGGCCGAAGTGCCGCTCGCGCAGCCGTGCGTCGGTGCGGACCGGCAGGCCGGTCAACGCGACCAGTGCGGCGGCGGTCTCCGCGGCGCGGCCCAGGTCACTGGACACGATGGCGTCGGGCCGCAGCGCCGCGAGCAGCGGCGCGGCGGCGCGGGCCTGGTCGCGGCCAAGCTCGTTCAGGGGTACGTCGGTCTGCCCCTGGACCCGGTTGGCGGCGTTCCAGTCGGTGTTGCCGTGCCGCCAGACGATCAGCTTGGTCATTCGGCTGCGGCGGACCCGCCGGCGTCGGCCTCGACCAGGTCGCGGTCGACGAACGGGATGGTGGGGCAGTCCTTCCAGAGCCGGTCGAGGGCGTAGAACTCGCGCTCCTCGGTGTGCTGGACGTGCACCACGATGTCGACGTAGTCGAGCAGCACCCAACGGCCACCGCGCTCGCCCTCGCGCCGCAACGGCTTCGCCTTCTCCGGGAGCTCCAGCAGGCTCTCCTCGATGGCGTCGACGATGGCCAGCACCTGACGCTCGTTGGGAGCGGCGGCGAGTACGAACGCGTCGGTGATGGCGAGCTGGTCGCCGACGTCGATGATCGTGATGTCCTGCGCCTTCTTGTCGGCGGCGGCCTGGGCGGCCGCGATAGCCAGCTCGTGAGCGCGTTCGGAAACTGTCACCGTTCTCCTTCGATCAGGCGTGCGATCCTCCAAGCGTCTCACACCCGCCGACGCACCGACCGGGCAGTTCTGGTCGGTGCAAGGTGGAAACAGGGGCATACCGGGCGGGTTCAGTGCTGATAGAGGCTCCGCTTGGCGATGTACTGCACCACACCGTCGGGGACCAGGTACCAGACCGGTTCACCCCGGGCGACCCGGGCGCGGCAGTCGGTCGACGAAATGGACATCGCCGGCACCTGGATCAGACTGACGGTGTCCGCCGGAAGGTGCTTGTCGGTCAGCGCGAACCCGGGCCGGGTCACACCGACGAAGTGCGCCAGCTCGAAGATCTCGTCCAGGTCCTTCCAGGACAGGATGCGTTGCAGAGCGTCCGCTCCGGTGATGAAGAACAGCTGCACCTTGGGGCCGTACTCGGCCTGAAGGTCGCGCAGGGTGTCGACCGTGTACGTCGGCCCACTGCGATCGATGTCGACCCGGCTGACCTGGAAGCGGGGGTTGGAGGCGGTCGCGATGACGGTCATCAGGTACCGGTCCTCGGCAGGGCTCACCGGTTCGTCGGCCTTCTGCCACGGCTGCCCGGTCGGGACGAAGACCACCTCGTCCAGGCCGAACCGGTCGGCCACCTCGCTGGCCGCGACGAGGTGCCCGTGGTGGATCGGGTCGAAGGTGCCACCCATGATCCCGATCCGCCGGATATCTTCCTCCACCCCGTGATCGTAGGCCGAAGGCGTGAGCGGGCTGTTGCGGCCCGGTACCGGCTCGGCCACCGAAGACCTATACTCGTATGCGAGTAATCGTTGACGAGTGAACGGGGGCGTCGTGGCGAAACGTCGCAAGGTCGGCAACCTGCTGGCGCTGGCCGTGCTGTCCGCGCTCGTTCAGCGGCCGATGCACCCGTACGAGATGGCCACCACACTCCGCGCCTGGGGCAAGGAACAGGACATGGAGATCAAGTGGGGCTCCTTCTACACGGTGATCCGCAACCTCGACAAACATCAGTTGATCGAGGCGGTGGAGAGCCTCCGCGAGGGCCGCCGCCCGGAACGCACCGTCTACCGCATCACCGACTCGGGCCGGGCGGAACTGGTCGACTGGGCCCGTGAGCTGGTCTCCACGCCGATGCCGGAGCATCCCCGGTTCCGGGCCGGCCTGTCCGTCCTCGCCGCCCTGCATCCCGACGAGGCCACCGACCTGCTCCGGCAGCGGCTCGATCGCCTGGACGGCGCGCTGCGTCGGGACCGCGAGACACTCGCCGCCCATCTGCGGGAGATCCCGCGGCTGTTCCTGGTGGAGACCGAGTACGACCTGGCCATGCGGGACGCGGAGGCCGCCTGGCTACGGGCGCTGCTCGTGGAGCTGACCTCGGGGAGCTACCCGGGGCTCGACACCTGGCGCGCCTTCCACGAGACCGGCGAGATGCCGGCCGAGCTGACCGGGCTGGCGGAGAGGACCAGCACCCCGACCACCGGTGCCCAGAGCACCGGCCAGCACCTCGACACGACCGACTGACGGACGGCTCCGGCGGGGTGCGCCAACACCCCGCCGGAGCCCTTACCCCGAACCGACACCTGGGAAGGTGCCCGGCCCGAAGCGGCAAACACGAGGATAACCGGGCTCCCTCCCAGGTCCGTGCGCCTGCGCGGACCACGACACCCCAGGGAGAGAGCATGACCACGGTACGAACCGCGATCGTCATCGGCGGCGGCATCGCCGGCCCGGTGACGGCGCTGGCGCTGCGCCGCGCCGGCATCACCGCCACCGTCCACGAGGCGTACCCGGCCACCGCCAGTGAGGCCGGCGGCATCGGCGGCACCCTCGC
>NZ_JBSFBM010000305.1:0-8194 GCF_053592955.1 Micromonospora sp. NPDC002411
CGCCCACGCCGGCGGAATCCGCGTTGCCGGTCAGCGTGCCGCCGTTCAGGCCAGCACGTCGGCCAGCGGGAGCACGTCCATGCCGTGCGACTCGGCGACCGGACCGTAGGTGACCCGACCGTCGTGGGTGTTCAGGCCCAGCGCCAGCGCCGGGTCGTTGCGCAGCGCCTGCCGCCACCCCTGGTTGGCCAGCTCCAGGGCGTACGGGAGGGTGACGTTGGTCAGCGCGTAGGTGCTGGTGTTCGGCACCGCGCCGGGCATGTTCGCCACGCAGTAGAAGATCGACTCGTGCACCTTGTAGACCGGGTCGGCGTGCGTGGTGGGGCGCGAGTCCTCGAAGCAACCGCCCTGGTCGATGGCGATGTCGACGAGCACGCTGCCCGGCTTCATCCGGGAGACCAGCTCGTTGCTGATGAGCTTCGGGGCCTTCGCGCCGGGCACCAGCACCGCGCCGATGACCAGGTCGGCGTCGAGCACCGCCCGCTCGACCTCGTACGCGTTGGAGGCGATGGTCTGCAGGTGACCCCGGTAGATCGCGTCGGCCGAACGCAGCCGGGCGACGTTCTTGTCCAGCAGCAGCACCTCGGACTGCAGGCCCAACGCGATGGCGGCGGCGTTCAGGCCGGAGACGCCCGCGCCGATGACGACGGTCTTGGCCGCGTACACGCCGGAGACACCACCGGGCAGCACACCCCGACCGCCACCGGTACGCATCATGTAGAACGCGCCGACCTGCGGGGCGAGCCGGCCGGCGACCTCGGACATCGGGGCGAGCAGCGGCAACGACCGGTCGGGCAGCTCCACCGTCTCGTACGCGATGCCGGTGACCTTGCGGTCGACGAGCGCGTCGGTGCACTCCTTGGAGGCGGCCAGGTGCAGGTAGGTGAAGAGCACCTGCCCCTCGCGCATGCGGTGGTACTCCTCGGCGACCGGCTCCTTGACCTTGAGGACCAGCTCGGCGGTCTGCCACACCTCGTCGGCGGTGTCCAGGATCTTCGCGCCCGCGGCGGCGAACTCCTCGTCGGTGATGCTGGAGCCTTCACCGGCGCCGGACTCGACGAAGACCTGGTGGCCGCTGCGGGTGAACTCGTTGACGCCCGCTGGCGTGATCGCCACGCGGTACTCGTGGTTCTTGACCTCGCGTGGGATTCCGACCTTCACGATGCAGACACCTCTCTTCGGGGCTGCTCTCCCCCGACTGCTCGGTGCCGCAATGGCCCCTTTGCCACCGCGGTCCACCGGTCCCGCCGGCGGCAGTCTAGGCGCGCCCCGCGCCGCCGAGAGCCAGCACAGTGACATCCGGTGCCCGAGTGTCCTGACGATCTGTCAGGGCACCGAACCGGGCTCTGCGGCGGATGGTCGCCTCAGCCGTCAGGACAGTGTTCGGCCATCATCGTCCCATCTGTCGGGTGGCGCTGCGGACAGCGGGCAAGTGGATCACTAGTGTGTCCGCCCATGACCACTCCTCCTTACCAGCCCGGGTACCCCCAGCCGGGGTACCCGCAGGGCGTGTCCGACAAGAGCAAGATCATCGCGGGCATCCTCGGCATCCTGCTGGGCACCTTCGGTGCCGGTCGGTTCTACACCGGACACACCAAGATCGCCGTTCTCCAGCTCGTCGTGAGCGTGGTGACCTGCGGCTTCGGCGCCCTCTGGGGCGTCATCGACGGAATCCTCATCCTGGTGAACGGCGGCACCGACGCCCAGGGCCGGCCGCTGCGCGACTCCTGAACCAGACCGACAGCAAACCGGGGCCCCGCGGCTGACCGCGGGGCCCCTGTCGTCGTACTCCCTCACCGGTGCGAACCGGCGGCGCTGCTCAGCGGGGCAGCGGCGCGTCCGCCCGACGCAACGTCGACCAACCGGTGTCCCGGGAGCGGGCCGCGGCGAGCAGCCCGGCCACCGCGGACGCGTTGGTGATCTCACCGGCCAGGACCATCGCGACGGCCTCGTCCAGGTCGATCCGGACGACCTGGAGGTCGGCCTCCTCGTCGTGGCGCTCGTGGCGCTCGTCGGCCGGCACGTCGGCGATGTCCCGGGCCAGGAAGACCCGCACCACCTCGTTGGTGAACCCGGGCGAGCTGTGCAGGTCGACCAGCACGTCGACCCGCCCGGCGGTGAGGTCCGCCTCCTCGGCCAGCTCCCGCAGGGCGGCCGACGGCAACTCCTCGCCGGAGACGTCCATCAGCCCGGCGGGCAGCTCCCACAGGTGTCGCCCGACCGGGTGCCGGTACTGGCGGATCAGCACCACCTGACCGGCGTCGTCGAGCGCCACCACGGCCACCGCGCCGACGTGCCGCACCAGGTCACGCACCCCGGTCCCGCCGCCGGGCATGGTCACCTCCTCGGTGACCACGTCGAAGATGCGCCCCCGGTACCGCTCCTGCCGGGACCGCACCTCGTAGTGGTGCTCCACCTCGCTCACGAGGCCGAAGCGGCCTTCGTCGCGGCGCCGTTGCGGGCGGCCTTACGCGCCGACGGGGCGTCCGCCGCCGCGTCCAGGTCGACCGGCAACTGGTCGGCCTGCGAGTACGCCACAGCGGCCTTGACGAACGACGCGAACAGCGGGTGCGGGCGGGTCGGGCGGCTCTTCAGCTCCGGGTGCGCCTGGGTGGCCACGAAGAACGGGTGCAGACTGCGGTCCAACTCCACGAACTCGACCAACCGGCCGTCCGGGGAGGTGCCGGAGATGTGCAGACCCGCCTTCGTCAGCGCGTCCCGGTAGGCGTTGTTCACCTCGTAGCGGTGCCGGTGCCGCTCGCTGATCTCCGTGCTGCCGTACGCCTCGGCGACGAGCGACCCCTCGGTCAGCGTCGCCGGGTACGCCCCGAGCCGCATGGTGCCGCCCAGGTCGCCCTTGCCGGCGACGATGTCCTCCTGGTCGGCCATCGTGGCGATCACCGGGTGCGCGGCCTTCTCGTCGAACTCCGCCGAGTTCGCGCCGTCCAGGCCGGCCAGGTGACGGGCCACCTCGATGGTCATGCACTGTAGGCCGAGGCAGAGGCCGAGCAGCGGGATGCCGTTCTCCCGGGCGTACCGGGCGGTGCCGATCTTGCCCTCGATGCCGCGGACGCCGAAGCCACCGGGGATGAGGACACCGTCGACGCCGGCCAGGGCCGCCGCCGCGCCGGCCGGGGTGACGCACTCGTCGCTGGGCACCCACTTGAGCTGCACCCGGGCCCGGTGACCGAAGCCGGCCGCGCGGATCGCCTCGCTCACCGACAGGTACGCATCGGGCAGGTCGACGTACTTGCCGACCACCGCGACGGTGACCGTGTGCCGGGGCCGGTGCACCCGCTCCAGCAGGTCGTCCCAGCTGGCCCAGTCCACGTCCCGGAAGGACAGGCCGAGCCGGCGCACCACGTACGCGTCGAGCCCTTCGCGGTGCAGCACCTTCGGGATGTCGTAGATGCTCGGGGCGTCCGGTGCGGCGACGACCGCCTCGGCGTCCACGTCGCAGTACAGCGACAGCTTCTCCTTGAGCTTCACCGGGATCTCCCGGTCGCAGCGCAACACGATGGCGTCCGGCTGGATACCGATGTTGCGCAGCTGCGCCACCGAGTGTTGGGTCGGCTTGGTCTTCAGCTCACCCGACGGCGCCAGGTACGGCACCAGGGAGACGTGCAGGTAGAAGCAGTTGTCCCGGCCGAGGTCGTGGCGGACCTGACGGATCGCCTCCAAAAACGGCAGCGACTCGATGTCGCCGACAGTGCCACCCACCTCGGTGATCACCACGTCGGGGAGCTGACCGTCCTCGTCCGGGTCGGCCATCGCCAGGATCCGCGACTTGATCTCGTTGGTGATGTGCGGGATGACCTGGACGGTGTCGCCCAGGTATTCCCCACGCCGCTCCTTGGCGATCACGTCGGAGTAGATCTGACCGGTGGTGACGTTCGCCTTGCCGGACAGCGCCCGGTCGAGGAAGCGCTCGTAGTGCCCGACGTCGAGGTCGGTCTCCGCGCCGTCCTCGGTGACGAAGACCTCACCGTGCTGGAACGGGTTCATCGTCCCCGGGTCGACGTTCAGGTAGGGGTCGAGCTTCTGCATCACCACACGCAGCCCGCGCGCGGTCAGCAGGTTGCCGAGGCTGGAGGCGGTGAGGCCCTTACCCAGCGAGGAGGCGACGCCCCCGGTGACGAAAATGTGCCTGGTCGTCCGTGCTGATGGGGCCAAGGCCTGCTCCCGTGTCGTCTGTCGCGGTCATGCAGACCGCCGTGCTTGATCAGCAAAGTGATCACGCGATCCACGGGATTCGACGGTAACACCTCCCGGACGGCTACTCGCAGGCCGCACCCCAGCTGCGCCACCTGCGGGTCATCCGGCGCTCAGGAAGCGGCAACCTCGGTCGATGACCGGGTGGCCTGCCGGGGTGCCACAGCGGACCCGTCCGCGGTCGGCTCCGCCGGGTCGTCGGAGCCTGCGGTCGAGGCGTCCGGAGCCGGGGCCGCCGCCGGTGCGCTCGCGGGCGGGCCGCTGATCGGCCGGGGGTGGGCCGCGCCCAACGGCCCACCACCGGTCGGGA
Organism: Micromonospora sp. NPDC002411; assembly: GCF_053592955.1. NCBI lineage: Bacteria > Bacillati > Actinomycetota > Actinomycetes > Micromonosporales > Micromonosporaceae > Micromonospora > Micromonospora sp. NPDC002411. Next base: position 4,523 of record NZ_JBSFBM010000305.1, read on the forward strand.
TGTCACCCCCACCGGTCGGGCCGACCCCGCCGGAGCCCGAGTCGTCGTCGGCGCCGCTCTCGCGGAACCGGCCCGGGACCGGGCGGGTGCGGTCTGCGGCGTGCCCGAGCACCCGCAGCGACGCCAGGACGGCCATCGGCACCACCACCGCGGCGGCGGCGCCCATCACGTCCAGCGCCGCGCCGTCGAGCAGACCACCGAGCACCGCGGCGACCACCGTCCCGGCCAACGCGGCCCGGACCGCCGGGTAGATGCCGAACAGCCGCATCAGCCCACCCCACGGCTGCAACAGGGCGAACCACACCAGCAACCCGCCGGTCAGCGCCAGCACCGTCAGCGGGCTGTTGACCAACGTCTCGAAGTTCTCCGTGCTGGACCGGTGCACGGTGAACCCGCCGGTGCCGTCACCGAGGGCAGAGAGGAACCGCCCCAGGCTGCCCCGCTCCGCCGGCGGGCGACGCAGGTCCACCACACCGAAACCGATACCCACCGCCAGGGCGGCCATCGCGGCCCACGCCAACCGGCTGATCGTCAACCAGCCACCGGCGCTGATCACCGCGGCGACGCTCACCCCGGCGGTGAGCGCGATCGCCCCGACCGGGTCGGCGCCCAGGTACGGGCTGCCGACCACCACCACGGCGAGCCCACCCACGGCCACCGTCACCGCCGGCCGCCAACCCCTGGGCACCCGTTGGGCGAGCCAACCCCCGGCGAGCAACGCCCCGGCCAGGAACACTCCCAGCCCCACCGTGCTCAGCCCGGAGTACCGGCCGCCCTGCAACGCGGAGTAGCCGACCACACCGTTGAGCTGCAGGCTGGCCCCGGTGAGCACGTCCAGCCCGACGACCAGTGTGGTGAGGCCGGCCACCGCGCCGAGCGGGCCGAGGGTGCCCGCGTACCCGGGGGCGAACCGCACCGCGGCGGTGCCCGCCGCCACCAGCAGCGCGGTTACCCCGGCGAAGATCCACCCGGGGTGCTCGCCCTGCCACCAGGGCACCGCGTCGGCCAGCAAAGCCGCCGGCACCGTCAACGCCACGGCGACGAGCAGCAGCTCCACCACCGCCACGATCCGCCCGGAGACGGGGTTCGGGCCGGTCGGCCCGGCGTGCGGGCGGGCCCGGCGCAGCAACGGCAGGATTCCCAGCGCCAGCAGCACCTGCACCCCGGCCAGCACCGTGAAGAACACCCCGGAGACGTCGCGCTGGGCTGCGGCCTCCCGATCGGCGTCGGCCGGTGCGTCGATCGCCTCGGCCAGGTCCGCGGGACGACCACCGGTGCTGACCGCCGGACGGCCGAGGAAGAGCCGTTCCGGCATCGGCCGGCCCAACGCGGCGAGGGCGGTCGGCGCGAGGTCGACCAGTTGCAGGTAGCCGTCGCGGCCGGTGCTGGCCGAGGTGAGCCACCCCCGCTCCCAGCCCGGCCCGTCGGCGACCGCCACGTGCAACCGCGACGGCTGGGCGGTGTCGGAGATCCCCGCGACCAGCACCAACGACCGCGGTGGCCGGGCCGCCAGCACCCGGGCCAGTTGGGCGTCCGCCGCCTTGGCCTCCTCGGCGCGGGTCGCCGCGTCGGTCCCCTCGACGGTGCCCAGGTCGACGATGCTCAGCACGCAGGCGCCGAGCAGCGGCCGCGGGTCGGCGGGCAACGCCGGGGCGTACCTGTCGACGCGGCCGAACGGTCGGGCGGCGGCCACCGCCGCACCCGGGCCCACGGCGACGGAGCAGCGCACCGACTCCGACAGCGAGCCGGGCAGGGCGCCCCACGGCAGGCGCTGCTGGTTGTACTGGACCACGCTCTCCTGATCGGGCAGGTTCGCGCCGATGCCGTCCGGTTGTTCGACGGTCACCCCGGCCGTCGGGCAGCCCTCCGGCGAGCGGCTGCCGTTCCACGCGGCGAAGCTGCCCGCTCCCACTGTCAGCCAGCCGTCCACCGGGCAGGTGGGTCGGTGTGCGGAGCGCACCGACAGTGAGCCGATCGACCCCTCCTGGGCCATTCGCCACAACGTCGGGGTGCGCTGCGGGTCCACGTCCTCCCAGCGCAGCCCCGCGACCCCGGCCAGCACCACGAAGTCGGCGGTGCGTCGCGGGCTGTCCTGCGGCGGGCGGGCGGCGAGCGCGGCGACGCCCAACGACACCACGAGGATGGTCAGCAGGGCGGGGGTGATTCGGCGCAACATCACCGGTGTCCCGTTCTGGGGGCGTCGGAGCCCGGGGTGGCTGCCGGGCCGGCGCGGTCCGCGGCCAGCTCGGCGTAGAGGGCGACCAGCACGGCCACGGTGTCCGTCTCGGTCGGCCACGTCGCCGCCCGCTGCGCGCCACGACGGCCCAGCTCGGCCCGGGCCGCCGGGTCGTCCAGCAGCGCCCGCACCGCCGCATCGACCGCGTCGACGTCCCCCGCCGGGATCAGCGTGGCGGCGTCGCCGACCAGGTCCGGCAGCCCACCGACGGCGGTCGCGACCAGCGGTACGCCGGCGCGCAGCGCCTCCTGGGCGAAGAGTTGCCGGGCCTCCCAGTCGCTGGTCACCACCGCGAGGTCGGCGCCGGCGAGCAGGTCGGCCACGTCGATGCGGTGCCCCAGCAGGGTCACCGGGGCGCGGGCCGCGGAGGTCCGCGCGGCCAACGGCAGGTACGCCGGTCCGCTGCCGGCGATCACCACGACTGGCGGCGGGGTACGCGTACGCCACCGGGCCGCCGCGTCGATCAGCACGTCGTAGCGCTTCTGCGGGTGCAGCCGACCCACCGACAGGATCAACGGCTGGTCCGGGCGAACCCCGAACTCGGCGCGGACCGCCGCCGCGCGTCGGCTCGGCGCGGGCAGCATCGGCGCGGCGACCGGGGCGAGCCGGGCGTCGGCGGCGCCCAGCGCGGCGGCCCGCCGCACCAGGTCCTCGGAGGCACCCAGCGCCACCCGCGCGCCCCGGGCCACCACCCGTTCCACGAGCCGGGACACCCCGCCGCGCAGGCCACCCGCGAGCACCGCGTTGTGCCACGTGACGATCAGTGGCGCGGTGGGACGGGCCAGCACGGCGACCAACCCGGCGCGCAGGCCGTGGGCGTGCACCACGTCGACCCGGGAGGTGGTGAGCACCCGACGCAGGGTGAGCACCGCCCGGGCGTCGGCGGGCGTCGGGCTGGCCGGGATCTCCACCGGTTCGAACCGCGCACCGACGCCGGTGAAGTCGAACTGCTCCTGGGTCGCCGCCGGCCCGCAGACCAGGACTGTGGCACCGCCGGCGACGAGGCCACGCGCCACCGACCGCACATGCTGGCCGACCCCGCCGGTGCTGGACGCGAGCACCAACGCGACAGTGCCCGACCACCCGGCGGACAGAGCTGGCTCACTCATCGCGCAGCCGTCTCCTTCCCATCGCCCCGCTCCGGGGAGACCGCACCGGCCGTCGGACCGCCGCCCCGGGGTCCGCGTCGACGCAGACGCCGCAGCACCCCGGCGAGCAGTGGCGCTACGTCCCGCCGGTCGACGAACCAGACCACGGCGAGGAACACCGCCCCAACCAGAACCCCGGACAGCATGCCCTGACCGAGTGCCGCCGCCATCGTCGGGGTGCCGCCGCCCGACGAGTCGAGCCAGCGGCTGAGGCCCCACCCGGCGAGCGCGGCGAGCACACCGGCCAGCGCACCGGCGCCCGAGGCCCGTGCCGCGCCGGCCAGCGCC
>NZ_JBSFBM010000306.1:0-8178 GCF_053592955.1 Micromonospora sp. NPDC002411
GGTTTGCGTCACCGGATTGGCTCCGGATGACGCAAACCTCTTGATCAACTATTCACGGCGAGGGGCTCAGCGGGCGGCGCAACTCACCGTGGGGGCGCCGTTGGTTCCTGTGGAGCTGCCCAGGAAGCCGAACGTGGTGCTGGCCGACGGTGCGAGAGTGCCGTTGTAGTTGACGTTCGTCGCTGTCACCGACGATCCGGACGACGTTTGTGTCGCACCCCAGATCTGGCTGATCGACTGCCCGTTGGGCCAGGTCCAGCTTGCGGTCCAGCCGGACAACGCCGAACTGCCGTTGTTCGTGATCGTGACCTCGCCCTGGAAGCCACCCTGCCAGGAGGTGGTCACCTTGTAGCTGGCCGTGCAGGCGCCACCGGCCGGCGGCGGGGTGGTGGTCGGCGGCGGGTCGGTCGGACCCGGCGTCGGGGTGGTCGGCGTGGGGGTCGGCGACGTCGTGCCGCCCCGGATGCCGGTCACCTGACCGTTGCCACCGTCGAAGACCACGTCGGAGCAGCCGAAGAAGTTCTCCTGCGAGTCCGACCGCACCCAGCGCGAGTAGATGATGTGCTGGCCGCTCTTGCCCGACGGCAGGTTGCCGCTGAAGTAGTAGTGACCGTCGTTGGTGCCGACGCCGCCGCGCTGCGGCGGGTTGGTCACCTGGAGGAACGGCTGCTCCTCCAGGTCACTCCAGGCGAGCGCCCGGTTCGGGCTCCAGCTGTTCTTGGTGATGTAGAAGTAGAACGTGCCCGGGTGGTGTGCCCAGTTGCTGTACTTGAAGTCCAGCCGCGCGCCGGCGGTCAGGTGGGTCAGCGGCCAGTCCGTACGGGGCAGGTCGTAGCCGCGGAAGCCAGTGGCACCACCGCTGCACAGCTGGCCGTCCGGAATGAAGCCGGTGGTCCGGCCACCGGCGTCGGAGCGGAGCACGCTGAACCAGTTGTAGAGCGAGTTCGCGCCACTCGTCGCGACGGCGGCGGAGCACGCGGGGTTGGTCGGCCGGATCTCACCGGTCTGGCTGAGGCCGTCCTGCCAGCACAGGTAGGTGCGGCTGCCGGGCGTCATCGCCGCGCCATGCGCCTCGGCAGGCTGCGGATTGGACGCCAAGGCGACGCCGCCCAGTGCGAGTGTCACGGACGCGATGAGCAACGCGGCCGTACGGGAACGGTTCACAGGTTCTCCTGACTCGCGAGGCGCGCCGCCCGCGCCGCCCCGCTGACATCGGGTGGGATGTGGCATGATCGCCCGCCTCGGTGAGCGGTGCGACGATCACGGCGACGTGCCCGGCGGAGAATCAGCCGGTGGACACGCGCCATCGTCGGTCCAGCCCTGGACCGGTGCCCTCGCGTCGAACGAACCCGGCAACCGGCGGCACGGCAGCCCTCGCACCGCCCGGTACGCGTCATCCCACCATGCCGCACGGTCCCGACGCAATAGTCGTTCCTCGATGCATCAATTGACCCGTCGACCGTCGGCGGACGCCATATCCTGCCTAGAGGTGAGGAAACCGAGAGGTGGCGGTCGGTGCCGGACGTGTTCGACGAGGCGCACCGACGTTGCCGCGGTGGTGAGCCGGTCGCCCTCGCCACCGTCGTGGCCACCTGGCGCTCCGCGCCGCAGCCGCCCGGCGCGACCATGCTCGTCGCGGCCGACGGCACGGTCACCGGCAGTGTCTCCGGCGGCTGCGTCGAGGCGGACCTCTACGAACGGGCCCGCCGCGTGCTGGACACCGGGGCACCCGAGCTGACCAGGTACGGGATCAGCGACGACGACGCGTACGCCGTGGGCCTGACCTGTGGTGGTGTCCTCGACGTGTTCGTGGAGCGCGTCGACGCCCACGCCCTGCCCGGGCTGGACGCGATCGCCGCCGCCCGCCGAGACGGCCGACCGGCGGCGGTGGTCACCTGCGTGGCGGCGGACGCCGGTGACCCGCCGGGGCCGGTGCCGGCCGACCCGGCCGGGCGGCTGGGTCGACGGCTCGTGCTGACCGGCCGGCAGCCGACCGGCTCCCTCGGTGACGACCGCCTCGACGCCGCCGCCAGCGCCGACGCCCTCGGGCTGCTCGCCGCCGGACACAGTGGAATGCTTCGGTACGGGTACCACGGGCAGCGCCGCGGCTGTGGCGTGAGCCTCTTCGTGACCGCGTACGCCACACCGCCCCGGATGATCGTCTTCGGGGCCATCGACTTCGCCGCCGCCGTGGCCCGGATCGGCGCGTTCCTCGGCTACCGGGTCACCGTCTGCGACGCCCGGCCGGTCTTCACCACCACGCGACGCTTCCCTGAGGCGGATGAGGTGGTGGTGCAGTGGCCGCACCGCTACCTGCGTACGGAGGTGGACGCCGGTCGGGTCGACGTGAGGACGGTGGTGTGCGTCCTCACCCACGACCCGAGGTTCGACGTGCCGTTGCTGGAGGTGGCGCTGCGCCACCCGCTGGCGTACGTCGGCGCGATGGGTTCGCGACGCACCCATGACGAACGGCTCAAGCTGCTGCGCGAGGCGGGGGTCAGCCCGGCGCAGCTCGCCCGGCTCGCCTCCCCGATCGGGCTGGACCTCGGTGGGCGTACGCCTGAGGAGACCGCGGTGAGTGTGGCCGCGCAGATCGTCGCGGCCCGCTGGGGCGGCACGGGTCGCCCGCTGGTGGCGCTCGACGGGCCGATCCACCAGCTGGGGTAGCGGTTGCGGAGGCTTCGGTGCCCGTTGAGCGGCCCGTTGTGCCAGCCTGGTGCCACGGCGATCGGTTCGGCCTACGAGGGTCGGTGGTGAGGACGAGAGGACCGGCATGGGATACGCGGTGGTGCTCGGCGAGGCGCTGGTCGACCTGCTCGACACTGAGCGCGACGGTGAGCGGGTCTACCGGCAGGCGATCGGCGGTGGGCCGCTCAACGTGGCCGTCGGTGTGGCCCGCCTCGGCGGCGCGGCACAGTTCGTCGGCTCGCTCGGCGACGACGTGCTGGGTGGTCGCATCCGCGCCTTCTTGAGCGCTGTGGACGTCGGGGTGGCCGGTGCGGTCACGGTGCCGGCGCCGACCACGCTCGCCGTGGTCACGTACGCCGGACCGGAACCGGACTTCCGCTTCTACGGCGAGCCGGCCTCCTACGGGCTGCTCGGCCCCGACGACCTGGATCTCGCGCTGATGGAGGGCGCGGACGTGCTCTACTGCGGCTCGATCGTGCTGTTGCAGCCCGACGTGCTTGCCGCCGCCCGACGCGCCTGGTCGCTCGCCACCGGTCTGCGGGTCTTCGATCCGAATGTGCGTCCCCGGCTGTTGGACGGGCCGACCGCGCTGGAGGGGCTGCGCGAGGTGGTGGCCGAGTTCGCCGCCGGTGCGCACCTGGTCAAGCTGAGCGCTGCCGACGCCAGGCTGCTCTATCCGGGTGAACCGGTCGAGGGGGTCGCGGCGTACCTGCGCGAGGTGGGTGCCTCAACGGTGGTGGTGACGCTCGGCGCGGCCGGTGCGGTGCTGGCTGCCGCCGACGCCGACCCGGTCCGGGTGCCGGCCCCGAAGGTCGACGCGATCGACGCCACCGGCGCGGGTGACTCGGTGATGGCCGCGTTGATCGCCGATCTGCTCGTCGCCGGGGAGCCGGTCACCCCGGACGGGTGGATCGAGCGGGTCGGGTTCGCGCTGCGGGTCGCCGGCCTGGTCTGTGAGTCACCGGGTGGCGCGACCGCCATGCCCACGCGCGCCGACGTGGAACGTCGCTTCGGAAGCGCCGGCTGAGTCGTCCGCGGGGGTGAGCGTCATCTTGACGCCCACTTCATGTGAGCGTTAACATCGACGTCTTGCGATGGAAGCATCCCTGCGCTCTCGCCGGAGGCTTCGATGTCACCAGTCCTGGTACCTCCGTCGTTCCGCCCCGTCGCGGCAATGCTGATCATGCTTCTCGTGGCCGTGGGAGGCATCTTCGTCAGCCCGCCCGAACGGGCGCTCGCGTGGGACAACGACGTGGCCGACACCCCACCGATGGGGTGGAACAGCTACGACTCGTTCAACTGGAGGGTCACCGAAGCCGACGTACGGGCCAACGCCGACTACATGGCCACCAACCTGCGGCAGTTCGGCTGGCAGTACGTGGTGATCGACTGGGCCTGGTACTACCCCGGTCAACACAACAACAGCCCCAACCAGGACGCCAACCTGCAACCCCGGCTCCGGATGGACGCCAACGGGCGACTGCTACCGGACACCACCCGGTTCCCCTCCGCCGCCGGTGACAACGGGTTCAAGCCCCTCGCCGACTACGTCCACGCGCAGGGGCTGAAGTTCGGCGTCCACCTGATGCGCGGCATACCCCGCCAGGCCGTCGCCGACAACGTCCCGATCCTCGGCACCACCTGCCGCGCCAACCAGGTCAACAACACCACCACCGCGGCCTGGCTCAACCTCATGTGGGGCCTGAACATGTCCAACCCCTGCGCGCAGACCTACCTGGACTCGGTGTTCCAGCTGCTGGCGTCCTGGGGCGTCGACTTCGTCAAGGTGGACGACATCGCCGCGCCGACGTACCGGCAGGCGGAGGTCGAGGGATACCGCACCGCCATCCAGCGCAGCGGCCGCCCGATGGTGCTGAGCCTGTCTCCCGGCGCGACCCCGCTGGCCAGCGGCGGACACGTGCAGACCAACGCGCACATGTGGCGCATCGTCAACGACCTGTGGGACAACTGGTCGTCCGTGGACGCCCTCTTCGACCAACTCCGCAACTGGACCCCGTACCGCGCCACCGGCGCCTGGCCCGATCCGGACATGATCCCGATCGGTCGGCTCTCCAAGTACGGGCCGGTCGGGTCGCCGCGCTACTCCAACCTGACGGCGGACGAGCAGCGCACCCTGATGTCGCTGTGGGTGATCAACCGGGCGCCGTTGATGTGGGGCGGCAACCTGGTCGAGAACCGCGCCTCGGAACTGGCGCTGATGACCAACGCGGCGGTGCTGGCGGTCGACCAGAACAGCACGAACAACCGTCAGCTCACCGGCGGCACCCGGCAGGTGTGGACCGCCGACGTGCCGGGCAGCAACCACAGGTACGTCGCCCTCTTCAACCGGGAGAGCAGCGCGGCCCCCGTGTCGGTCAACCTGGCCGACCTGGGCATCGGATCCGCCAGCGCGACAGACCTGTGGTCCGGTGCGGCCCTCGGCACGGCGAGCGGCACCTTCACCCGTACGCTCCCGGCCCACGGCGCCGGGCTGTACCGGCTCGCGCCGGAGACCACGGTGCCGGTGCCGACCACGTCCACCCTCACGGCTCGGCACAGCGGAAAGCTGCTGGACGTGTCGAACAACGCGACCACCGACGGCGCCGACGTGGTCCAGTGGGCCGCGAACGGCCAGCCCAACCAGCGGTGGCGGTTCCAGGACGCGGGCGGCGGCTACCAGACGGTGGTCAGCGTGCACAGCGGCAAGTGCCTCGACGTGTACGGCGGCGCGACGGCTACCGCAGACGGGGTCCGCGTGACCCAGTGGACCTGCAACGGCGGCACCAACCAACAGTGGCGCGTGCAGGACCTCGGCACCGGCTACGTGCAGCTCGTCGCCCGGCACAGCGGCAAGTGCCTGGACGTCCTCAACGCCGCCACCACCGACGGTGCCCGAGTCGTGCAGTGGACGTGCGGCACCGGCAACCAGCAACAGTGGCGGCGTACCTCGGCCTAGGCTGCTCAGCCCTCGCCGTCGAGTTCGAGGTAGCCGCGCCGGGCGGCGATCAGGGCGGCGCGCGCACCGAAGGGCGCCTCGGCGGCGACCCGCTCCGGCGGGGCGCTGCCGGTGTGCGCGGCCCGGATCAGCCAGGCCAACCTGGCCAGCTCGGCGTGCTGGGCGCGGACGAAGTCGACGTCCACCGGGTCGCCGTGACCCGGCACCACCATGGTGCGCGCGGTGGTCAGCCGCAACAGGTCCGCGACCGCGTCCGGCCACTTCAGGGGGTACGAGTCCTCGAAGGCGGGCGGGCCGCTCTGCTCCACGAGGTCACCGGCCACCAGCACGTCGGCGTCCGGCACGTGCACCACCAGGTCGGCCTCGGTGTGCCCCCGGCCCGGGTGCCGCAGCAGCACCCGCCGGCCGCCCAGGTCGAGTGTCGTCTCCGTCTGCACGGCGTGCGTCGGGGCGAGCAGCGGAGTGTCGGCCAGCTCGGCAGCTAGCGTCGGGTGCTCCGTCCGCACCTCCTCGTACGCCTCCCGGCGCAGCCGCTCCGGCTCGTCGCGCAGGGCCGCGACGGCCAGCTCGTGCGCGTACACCGGGCGGGGTGGCTCGCCGGCCAGGACGGCGTTGCCGAAGCAGTGGTCGTAGTGGTGGTGGGTGTTGACGAGCGTCAACGGCCGGTCGGTGACCGCCCGCACGGCGGCGGCCAGGTCGGTGGCCTGCGCGGCCGACGAGAGCGTGTCCACCAGCAGGGCCTCGTCGTCGCCCACGACCAGTGTGACGTTGACCCGCAGCATCGGCTCGCGTCTCACGTGCACCCGGTCGGCGACCTCGACGAAACCGGCGGTCATGACACCCGCCCGGCGCGTTCGACGAAACGTTGCCGGTCCACCATGATCCGGTCGACCCGACCCCGGGCCACCGTCTGGTCACCGTCGCTGACAGTGACCTCGAACGACAGCCGGCGACCGTCGACGGTCGCCAGCAGGGCCTGCGCCCGGACCGTCCGGCCGACCACGGTCGGCGCCAGGTGCTCCAACTCGACCCGGGTGCCCACCGTCGTCGACCCGGGTGGCATCCCGGTCGCCGTCGCCGCGACGGTCGCCGCCTCGGCGAGCGCGAGGACCCGGGGAGTGCCCAGCACCGGTACGTCCCCCGAACCCACCGCCTGGGCGGTGTCCGCGTCGGTGACAGTCAACTCGACCTGGGCGGTCAGACCCGGCGCGAAGGCCGGCTCGGGCTGCTCCTGCATGGTCGTCAGCCTAGGTGCTCGCCGAGCCCGTCGAGCACGCGCCCGGTGATCCCGACACCCACCGTCTCCCACCTGTGCGCGGCCCCGCCGGGTGGTCCCCGTCGGTCGATGCCGTACCCGTCGTTAACCTTGACGGCGATGGCCGTCGTGACTGACCCCCAGCCCCCCGCCCGGACCGACCCGCCCGCGTCCCCGGACGGAGGTCGTCGGCGCGTCGTCGCCATGACCGTCTGGGCGGTCGCCTTCGTCGCCGCGTGGCTGGCCATCGGGCTGCCCACCGACCCCGCGTACGCCTTCGTGTGGATCTGGCTGGCGACCATCGCCTGGAACAGCGAGCGGCCGTGGCGCAGTCACCTGCGCTTCGCCCGGGACTGGGTGCCGGTGGTGCTGCTGTTCGTCGTCTACAACCTCTCGCGGGGGTTCGCCGACAACGGGGCCACCCCGCACGCGATGGAGTTGATCGTCGCCGACCGGTTCATGTTCGGCTGGGCCACCGGCGGGGAGGTGCCGACCGTCTGGTTGCAGCAGCACCTCTACCACCCGCAGGTGCACTGGTGGGACGTCGCGGCGAGCTGGGTGTACTTCTCCCACTTCGTGGTGGCGCTCGCCGCCGCCGCGGTGCTCTGGCTGCGCGACCGGCACCGCTGGGCCGCGTACATGCGGCGCTGGGGCTTCCTCTGCGCCGCCGGCCTGGTCACCTACTTCCTCTACCCGGCCGCCCCGCCCTGGTGGGCCGCGCAGAACGGGCTGCTCACCGAGGTCGCCCGGATCTCCACCCGGGGCTGGAAGGCGTTCGGCATGCACGGCGCCGGCAACGTCCTCAACGCCGGCCAGATCGCCTCCAACCCGGTCGCCGCGATGCCGTCGCTGCACACCGCGTGGGCGCTGTTCGTCGTGCTGTTCTTCCTCACCAGCACGCGCCGTCGCTGGTGGCCGCTGCTGCTCGCGTATCCGCTGGCGATGACCTTCACCCTGGTCTACTCGGGTGAGCACTACGTGATCGACGTGCTGGTCGGCTGGGCGTACGTGGGGTTGACCTTCCTGGTGGTCGGCCTGGCCGAGCGCGGCTGGGCCGCCTGGCGCGTCCGCCACCCGAAGGCCGGAACGCCACCGCCCCCCGAGCACACCGCCGACCCCGAGACACCACCCAACGAACCCCCGTCCCCCCGCAAACCAACCACCCCCCAGGTCCCCGCCGACCACTAACCGCCCCCACCCCGGCCCCCCGTCGATCATGAAGTTATTGCCATGACACGCCGGTCGGGAGGGCAATAACTTCATGATCAACGCGGTGGGG
>NZ_JBSFBM010000307.1:0-8152 GCF_053592955.1 Micromonospora sp. NPDC002411
GATCGGCCGAGGCGCCCCCGTTGGTCGTGTGGATCAGCGGCCCAGTACGCGGTCCAGGAAGTCCCGGTAGTTGCGCACCGCCATCCGCAGTTGTTCGGTGTCGGCCGAGCCGGCGTCCTGCCACCCACCCAGCGTGTTCTTCTGCGCGGCCAGCGCCGAGGAGAGGGCCTGGATGGCCTCCTCCACCAGCGACTGCGCCTCGCCGGCCGCCGCGTGCGGATCGTCGACGAAACGCAACTGCACGTCGCGCCAGCGGTCCCGGAAGCCCTGCGCGGTGTCCGCGTCCAGCAGCGTGGCCGCCGCCGTCGCGACTGTCGACCCGGCGGGCCGTGACGTCCCGGCGGACTCCAGCGAGCTGCCGGTGTCCTCGGAGTGGACCGTTTCGCCGTCCGCGTCGGGGTCGACCATCTCCGGTGTCGCACTGCCGTAGCCAGCCGCGTCCGCGTCGGGCCGCGCGTCGTCGACGTCGGTGTCGCGGCGGTGCAGCTCAGCGGTCGGGTCGGCGCGCAGACCCTCGCGCTCGCCGTCCTCGGCGCCGTCGCCGGGCTGGGCCGTCCGCTCCGCGCGGGGATCCGGCTGGTCCTGCGGGCGCGGGCTGGCCAGCGCGGACGCGGCCACCGCGTCGGCCACCGTGGTCGCGCCGAACGTCGTCGGCAGCGGACCCGGCTCGTGGAACTCTTCCGCGTCGGTGGACCGGTCGTCGCGCCGGTGGCGCGGGTCCCGCTCCTCGTCGGCCGGATCGTCAGCGGCGTCCCGTTCGGCGCTGTTCGTCTGCTTTGCGTCGGTGGTCCGGTCGTGGTCGGTGCCCTGGTCGTCGAAGGTGCCCCGCTCGTCGAGGGCGTCCTCCGGGACGTCGGAGCGGCCGGCCCGATCGCCGGCCGGGGGTACCGGCACGGGCGCGGAGCGAACCGCCTCCGGGTGGTCGTTGCTCACCTGCTGCTCTTCCTGGCGCATCGGTGGCCTCCTCAGCGGCTCGTGGCGTCGTGGTCCGGGTGGTGGCGCTGTTCGGGCATACGGTTGCCGAGCGGCTCTTCGCCGAGCAGGTCGGCGAAGAGCGCCCGGTAGTGCACGACCGCCTGCCGAAGCTCTTCGGTGCTCGCCTCGCCCCGGGCGTTGCGCAGGTGGATGTCGTGCGCGTCCCGGTAGTTGGTCAGCGTGCGGGCGTGCTCGACGGAGAGGTGCGCGATCTGGTCGGAGAAGTCCCCGGTCGGGTAGCCCTGCTCCTCGATGAGCCGGGTGACCAGTTCGTCGGCGTCGCCCACCGTCTCGCCGGGCGAGTCGATGAAGCGGACCTGGAGTTCCTCCCAGGCGGCGCTGTAGCGGGCCCGGGACTCCGGGCTGAGCGGGGTGAGCGAGAGCTCGGCGTGCCGGCGTTCCCGATCGCGCAGCTCGCGCTCCGCGGCGGACCGGCTGTCCTGCTCGGCCACCACCCGGTCGTACTCCGGCCCGAAACGGTCGCGCAGCGCACGACGGCGGCCCAGCGACCGGACGGCCACGGCCAGCGCCGCGACGACCACCAGCACGACGAGCACGATGACGATTACCTGAGTGGGCGACATGGGCTCCTCCTTCGTCATCTGGTATTCCCTCCGCACACTGATCGCCAATCCCGATCCGGGACACTTTCCTGACGAGGGACGCAGCTCGCCCTTCCCGAGGAGGGACGCGGCCCGCCGCGCCGCTGAAACTTGACTGGTTCCAGAAGAGGCGCTTTGGTGGGGTGATGCACCCACCGGCCAGCAAGCCGACCCTGACCACCCGGCAGGGCCATCCCGTGCACAACAACCAGCAGCAGCGGACGGTCGGCTCCCGAGGGCCCGCGACGCTGGAGAACTACCACTTCCTGGAGAAGATCAGCCACTTCGACCGGGAGCGGATCCCGGAGCGGGTCGTGCACGCGCGCGGTTTCGTCGCGCACGGCGAGTTCGAGGCGTACGGGACCATCGGCGACGAGCCGGCAGCGACCTACACCCGGGCCAAGCTGTTCCAGACCAGGGGCAAGAAGACCCCGGTGACCCTCCGCTTCTCCACAGTCATCGGCGGCCGGGACTCCTCCGAGGCCACCCGCGACCCGCGCGGCTTCGCCGTCAAGTTCCGCACCGAGGACGGCAACTGGGACCTGGTCGGCAACAACCTGCCGGTCTTCTTCATCCGGGACGCGGTCAAGTTCCCCGATGTCATCCACGCGCTGAAGCCGGACCCGGTGACCTTCCGCCAGGAACCGAACCGAATCTTCGACTTCATGTCCAACACCCCAGAGTCGATGCACATGCTGACCTGGCTGTTCAGCCCGCGTGGCATCCCCGCCAGCTACCGGACCCAGGACGGCTTCGGTGTCAACACGTACCGGATGGTCAACGCCGCCGGCGAGGGCGTGCTGGTCAAGTACCACTGGAAGTCGCAGCAGGGCATCGAGTCGCTGACCGAGGAGCAGGCCGCCGCCATCCAGGCGTACGAGCTGGGGCACGCCTCCAAGGACCTCTACGAGGCGATCGAGCGCGGTGAGCACCCCCAGTGGGAGCTGAACGTCCAGATCATGAGCGACGAGGAGCACCCGGAGCTGGCCTTTGACCCCCTGGACGACACCAAGACCTGGCCGGAGGACGCCTTCCCCCTGCGCCCGGTCGGCATGATGACGCTGCATCGCAACATCAGCAACTTCCACAACGAGAACGAGCAGATCGCCTTCGGCACCGGCGTTCTGGTCGACGGGCTGGATTTCTCCGACGACAAGATGCTGGTCGGGCGCACGTTCTCCTACTCGGACACGCAGCGCTACCGGGTCGGCCCGAACTACCTCCAGTTGCCGATCAACGCTCCCCGGGAGGACGTCCAGGTCAACACCAACCAGGACGGCGGCCAGATGGCGTACGCAGTGGACGGTCGGGGCGCCAACCCGCACATCAACTTCGAGCCGTCCTCGGTGGCCGGTCTCCAACAGGCCGACGAGTCGTACCGGGAGTACCGCCCGTTCGTCTCGGGCCGGGTCATGCGGGCACCGATCGAGCGGCAGAACAACTACGGCCAGGCCGGTGAGCGCTTCCGGACCATGCCGCAGTGGGAACGCGACGACCTGGTGAAGAACCTGACCAATCTGTTGGGTCAGTGCGACAAGCAGGTCCAGGAGAAGATGGTCTGGCACCTCAGCCAGTGCGACGACGCCTACGGCCGGCGGGTCGCCGAAGGGCTCGGCATCGCCGACAACGCCTGATCCGATCCGCAGCACGACGACGCCCCGCCGGTCCGCAGCGGGGCGTTCGCCGTTGCCCGGTCGACCGCATTTCGGAGCGTCGATGTTGGCGCGACTGGCGGTAGTGCAAAGGCCCTCGATTACGTATCCTGCCCAAGGCGCCCGCGCCGGTGCCCGGCTTCGACGCCGGGCAACGCACCCGGCCGGCGCGTTGCCCGGCGGTGCCGGCGCCCCTCCTGCCACCCCTGCACGGGCGAGGTCTGATGAGAACCCGCGACTGGCCGATCCGCTCCAAGCTGACCGCACTGGTCGTCGCGCCGGTGACCGCGCTGCTGGCCCTGTGGATCTTCGCTACGACGCTGACCTTCGGTCCCGCGCTGAACCTGCTCTCCGCGCGCACGCTGCTGTACGACCTGGGTCGTCCCGGCGAGGCAGTGGTCACCGAGCTGCAACGCGAACGCCGGCTGTCGGTGGTGCAGCTCGCCGGGACCACCGAACTGCCGGCGCTGACCGAGCAGCGTCAGCGCACCGATCGGGCGATCGCCGAGCTGCGCCGCCGGGTCGACGGGGAGGCGTTGCGCGACGCCGCCGACGACCTGTTGGAGGACCGCGTCGACCGCCTGGTCACCGCCCTGTCGGCGCTGCCGACCGGTCGCGGCTTCATCGACGGCCGCCTGATGGACCGCACCGGCGTGGTCGGCCTCTACAGCGGGATGGTCTCCGCGGCCTTCCAGGCGTTCTCCGCGATGGCGAACCTGACCGATCCCGCCATCAACCGGCAGGCTCTGGCGCTCACCGCGTTGGGTCGATCCCGAGAGTTGCTCGGCCAGACCGATGCCATGCTGGCCGGGGTGCTGACCACCGGCCGGTTCGCCGCGGGTGAGCACGCCCAGCTCGTACAGATGATCGGCAACCAGCGGTGGCTCACCGAGAGCGCGGTGGCCGACCTGCCCGAGGCGGGACGCGCCGCGTACCAGCGGCTGAGCGAGAGTCCGGACTTCACCAGCGTGCGCGCCATGCAGGACGCGTTGATCGGGGCCAACAGGTCGGGCCGACCGCCGGTGGACGCGGCGAGCTGGCAGGCCGGCCACGACGCCGTCCAACAGCAGCTCCGCGACTTCGAGCTGGATGAGGCCGACAACCTCGCCGACCGTTCGGTGCCGATGGCCGTCGGGATCCTGGCCCGGCTGGCCGCGGCCGGGGTGCTCGGGCTCGTCGCCGTGGTGGTCTCGGTGCTGGTGGCGTTGCGGGTCGGTCGCACACTGGTCCGGCGGCTCAGCGGCGTCCGCACCGCCGCGCTCGACCTGGCCGAGCACCGTCTGCCGGATGTGGTTACCCGGTTGCGCCGAGGTGAGCAGGTAGACGTCGCCCGGGAGGCGCCACCCCTGGAGTACGGCCACGACGAGATCGGCGAGGTCGGGCGCGCCTTCACCGAGGTGCAGCGCACCGCCGTCCAGGCCGCGGTCGACGAGGTCACCCTGCGTCGCGGGCTCAACGAGGTCTTCCTCAACATCGCCCGACGCAGCCAGAGCCTGGTCCATCGCCAGCTGCACCTGCTGGACCGGATGGAGCGCCGCGCGGAGGACCCGGACGAGTTGGCCCAGCTGTTCCAGGTCGACCACCTGGCGACCCGGCTCCGTCGGCACGCCGAGGACCTGGTCATCCTCGCCGGCTCCGCGCCGGGCCGCGGTTGGCGAAACCCCGTCGCCATGGTCGACCTGATCCGCGGCGCGATCTCCGAGGTCGAGGCGTACGACAGGGTGGACATCGCCGCCGTGCAGCCGGCCGGAGTGCTGGGCCGGGCGGTCGGCGACATCATCCACCTGCTTGCCGAGCTGGTCGAGAACGCCACCGCCTTCTCCCCGCCGGATACCCGCGTCACAGTCGTCGGGGAACAGGTGGCCAACGGGTACGCCCTGGAGATCACCGACCAGGGGCTGGGGATGTCCGTCGCGGCGCTGGAGACCGCCAACACCCGGCTGGCCACCTCACCGGAGTTCGACCCGGCGCAGAGCGCGCGCCTCGGCCTGTTCGTGGTGGCCCGGCTCGCGGCCCGGCACAACGTACGGGTCCGGCTGCGCCCCTCCGGTGACGGCGGGGTGACCGCCGTGGTGCTGGTCCCCACGGACCTCGTCACCACCGAACCCCCCGCCGGCCCCGACCCTGCCACGCTGGATGCCGCCTCGGCCGACGCTGGCCGACGGCTGGCTCGCCCGGCACGCCGGGACACCGTGCCCCGCGCCCGCACCCGCCCACCAGCGGCCCTGTCCGCTGTCGGGGCTCCGCCGGCTCCGTCTGCTGTCGCGGCTCCGTCTGCTTCAGCCGCTGTCGCGGCCCGGTCTGCTTCAGCCGCTGTCGCGGCCCGGTCTGCCTCAGCCGCTGTCGCCGCGCGGCCCGCGTCCGGGACCGGAGTGTCGACCTCGGACACGTCGCCCGCGAACGGGCGCGGCGAAGCCGGGTCGACGACCCCCGGCGAGACGGTCGACGACGAGCTGGACGGCCTTCCGCGCCGGGTGCGACGCCGCGCTCCCACCGCGCAACCCCGGTCGACCGTCACGGACACGCCGTCGCCCCGGTCTCCGGAGGAGGTCCGCCGGGTGATGGCCGCCCTCCAGGCCGGCACCGCGCGCGGACGCGCCACCGTGATCACCCCGACGGCACCCACGCCGACGGCGTCGACGGCACCCACGCCGACGGCGACGGCGACGGCAACGACGGCGCCAGCGGCACCAACAGGTCCCGCGAGCCCGGCTGCGCCCGCTGATCCGCAGCCCACCCCCGAACACCCGACCGCGACTGAGAGGGACGCCTAGTGCAGCAATCGACGAAGCGGAGCGCCGGCCTCGACTGGCTGCTCGACGAGCTGGTGCAGCGGGTTCCGGCCGCCCGGGAGGCCGTGGTGCTCTCCGCCGACGGCCTGCTCCTCGGCTGTTCGGCCGAGTTGGAGCGTTCCGACGCCGAGCACCTGTGTGCACTCGCCGCTGGTTTCTCCAGCCTGGCCCGGGGCGCCAGCCGGCACGTGGACGGCGGTCCGGTCCGACAGACCGTGGTGGAGATGGAGTCCGCGTACCTCTTCGTCACCGCCGCCGGTCAGGGTGCCTGCCTGGCGGTGGTCAGCGACGCCGACGCGGACATCGGGCTGGTCGCGTACGAGATGGCGATGCTTGTCATCCGGGTGGGGGAGAGCCTCTCCGCGCCGGCCCGATCGTCGACCGGAGCCGGTGATGCGGACTGAGCCGCCCGGGCCGCAGCACGAGTGGCTGGACGGCGACGCCGGGCCGGTAGTGCGCCCGTACACCCTCACCGGGGGACGGGTACGCTCCGCCGTCGACGGTTTCAACCTGGTCGCGTTCGTGCTGGCCGGATCCGACGTCGACGCGGCGAACCATCCGCACCTGCTCCCGGAGCATCGAAGGCTGGTCGCGCTGTCCCGCCGGCCCGTGTCGGTGGCCGAACTGGCAGCCGAGCTGGACCTCGCGGTCGGCGTGGTCCGGGTCCTGCTCGGTGATCTCCTGGCCGAGGGCCTGGTCGCGGTGCACGAGCCCCCGGCCGCCGGCATCCTTCCCAACGACGACATTCTCAAGGCGGTGGTCAGTGGACTCCGTGCGCTATGACCATGTGGGCACCAGCACCACCATCCCGCTGGCTCTGAAGATCCTGATCGCGGGAGGCTTCGGGGCCGGCAAGACGACGTTGGTGAGCGCCCTGAGCGAGGTCCGTCCGTTGCAGACCGAGGAGGTGTTGACCGGTGCCGGGATCGGCACCGACGACACCTCGGGGGTGGAGGGCAAGTCGACCACCACGGTGGCGATGGACTTCGGCCGGATCACCATCAACGACGACCTTCAGGTCTACCTGTTCGGCACCCCGGGGCAGGACCGGTTCTGGTTCCTCTGGGACGAGTTGGCCTTCGGCGCCCTCGGCGCGGTGGTGCTCGCCGACACCCGTCGGCTCGCCGACTGCTTCCCCTCCATCGACTACTTCGAGCAGCGGGGCATCCCGTTCGTGGTGGGCGTGAACTGCTTCGACGACTCCCGCCGCTTCAACCTGGAAACCGTACGCCGAGCCCTCGACCTGGACCCGGACGTGCCGATGGTGCTCTGCGACGCTCGGGACCGGCAGTCCGGGAAAATGGTGTTGATCTCACTGGTGGAGCATGTGGCCCGACAACGCGGGGAGCCGGTGCCGACGGCCTGAGATCCGGGCCGGAAAGCCGGTTAACGGCAGGGCTTCGCGGGCAGCCTCTGGTTGGATCAGCGGAGGACGCCAGCGGAGGAGTCGGACGTGAGTGGTCAGGATGAGGTTGTCCACATCGGGGGATACACCGCCCAGAGTGGTGGTCGGGGCAGCGGCATCGTCGCGGCGCGCCGCGACCCCACGACCGGGGCGCTGACCCCGCTCGGCACGGTGGCGGTCACCGCGTCGCCCTCCTTCCTGGCGCGGCACCCCACCCAACCGGTGCTCTACGCGGTCAACGAGTTGACGGACGGCGAGATCAGCGCCTGGCGGGTCGGGTCGGAGGGCGCGCTGGCTCCGCTCGGCAGCCGATCCACCGGTGGCGCCGAGCCGTGCCACCTGGCGGTGCTTCCCGACGGCGGCCACCTGCTGGCGGCCAACTACGGCAGCGGCAGCGTCGCGGTCTTCCCGCTGGACGCGCAGGGCGTGCCCGGCCAGCGCACCGACCTGGTGGTGCACGAGGGGCACGGCCCCGACCCGGATCGTCAGGACCACGCCCACGCCCACATGGTCTCCCCGGGTTCCGGTCGTGGGCCGATCTTCGCGGTCGACCTCGGCACCGACTCGGTCTACCGCTACGACCTGGACGACGCGACCGGACGGCTGGTGCCCCGCGCGCCGCGGATCCGCACGACGGCTGGCACCGGGCCCCGACACCTCGCCCGCCACCCGGACGGACGGCGTTGCTTCCTCGTTGGTGAGCTGGACGCCTCGGTCACCGCGTAC
>NZ_JBSFBM010000308.1:0-8107 GCF_053592955.1 Micromonospora sp. NPDC002411
GCTGACGCCGGTGGCCTCGCCGGCGAGCAGGTTGGACTGGCCGAGGAAGTTCGCGACGAACGCGGTGGCGGGGAACTCGTACAGGTCGGCGGGTGCGCCGAGTTGCTCGATCCGGCCGGCGTTCATCACCGCGACCGTGTCCGCCATGGTCATGGCCTCCTCCTGGTCGTGGGTGACGTGCACGAAGGTGATGCCGACCTCGGTCTGGATGCGCTTCAGCTCGATCTGCATCTGCCGCCGCAGCTTCAGGTCGAGCGCGCCCAGCGGCTCGTCCAGGAGCAGCACCTGCGGCCGGTTGACCAGCGCGCGGACCAGCGCGACCCGTTGCTGCTGACCGCCGGACAGTTCGGCGGGGCGGCGGCTGCCGTAACCGTCGAGCTGCACCAGCGACAGCATCCGGTTGACCTCGTCGTCCACCGAGCGGATGCCGCGTCGACGCAGCCCGAAGGCCACGTTCTCGAAGACGTCGAGGTGCGGGAAGAGCGCGTAGCTCTGGAAGACGGTGTTGACCGGTCGCTGGTGCGCCCGCAGCCGGCCGATGTCCCGGTCGCCGAGCAGCACCTGACCGCTGGTCGGCTGCTCCAGACCAGCGATCATCCGCAGGGTGGTGGTCTTGCCGCAGCCGGAGGCACCGAGCAGGGCGAAGAAGGAGCCCTGGGGAATCGTCAGGTCGAGGGCGTCGACAGCGGTACGGGTGCCGAACCGCTTGGTCAGGTCGGCCAGGCGCAGATCGCCGGCCGGTGTCTCCCGCGCCATCCTCGTCACGCTCCGATGACCTGCTGGAACTTGCCCTCGTACTCCCTCTCCTGCTTCTCGTCCAGGGTCATGAACACCGTGGACCTCGACAGCAGTGCCTCGTCGGGGAAGATCAGCGGGTTGGCCGCCAGCTCGGGGTCGATCTTCTCCATCTCGGCCTGGGCGCCCCGGACCGGGCAGATGTAGTTGACGTACGCGGCGAGCTTCGCGGCGACCGCCGGCTCGTAGTAGTAGTTGACGAGCTGCTCGGCGTTGGCCTTGTGGGTGGCCTTGTTGGGCACCAACATGTCGTCGCTGTAGAGCATCACGCCGGAGTCGGGCGCGACGAACCTGACCTTCTCGTCCGCGCCGGCGAGCTGGATGACGTCGCCGGACCAGCCGATACACGCGGCGATGTCACCCTTGGCCAGGTCGGGCGCGTAGTCGTTGCCGGTGAACCTGCGGATCTGCCCGGAGTCGACGGCCTTCCTGAGCTTGTTCAGCGCGTCGTCGAACTGGGCGGGCGTGAAGTTCGCCGGGTCGTGCCCGTTGGAGGAGAGCAGGAGGCCCATGGTGTCGCGCATCTCGCTGAGCGCCGTGACCCGGCCCTTGAGGTCGGGGCGGGTGAGCAGCTCGTCGACAGTCCGCAGTTCCTTGGTGACGTTGCCGTTGTACGCCAACCCGGCGAGGCCGGACTGCCACGGGATCGAAATCCGGTTCTCGGTGTCGAAGGAACGGTCGAGCAGCGATGGAAGCAGGTTGGCCCGCACGTTGGGGATCCTCGCCGGGTCGAGCTTCTGCACCCAGCCGAGCCGGGTCATCCGGGCCGCCATCCAGTCGCTCAGCACGATGATGTCCCGGTCGATGCTCTGACAGGCAGCGAGCTGGTTCCGTACCTTGCCGAAGAACTCGTTGTTGTCGTTGATGTCCTCGGTGTAGGTGACCTCGATGCCGGTCTTCGCGACGAACTCGTCCAGGCTCGGCCGCT
Organism: Micromonospora sp. NPDC002411; assembly: GCF_053592955.1. NCBI lineage: Bacteria > Bacillati > Actinomycetota > Actinomycetes > Micromonosporales > Micromonosporaceae > Micromonospora > Micromonospora sp. NPDC002411. The sequence continues at coordinate 1,724 of NZ_JBSFBM010000308.1, forward strand.
TGGACTCGTCAGTCTCGTCCACGTCCAGGTACTGCGGCCAGTTGGAGAAGGCGATCTTCTTCTCGGTGCCGGACAGGTCCTCGCTGACGCAGCCGGCCTCGGTCTGCTGGGCGCCCTTGGTGCCGCAGCCGGCGAGGCTGCCGCCCGTGGTGAGCACGGCGACCGCGCCCAGAGTGCCGGTGAGTAGTCCACGCCGGGAGAGGGGCCGGAGGGGCGCGCGCATCAGTCTTCCTCAGGGTCGGTGCCGTGGACGCCTGACACGATGACAAACCCGCAGCGCCAGAAGAGCATCGGGGCCGACGCATCACCGCCCGTGCAGGCGGTCCTCACGCTCAGCTCGGTCCGCTCGCGTGCCGGGCGGCTCGATCCACTCGCCTTCCGGGAAGTCGGGGTGTCCGCGCGCCGGGATACCGCGCTTTGCAAAAACGCGAGTGGATCAGCGGGCGGCCAGGGACGAGTGGCCGGTCAGGGGCGGCCAGGGACCAGCGGCCGGGCGGCCAGGGATCAGCGGCCCGGGCTCAGCGGCCGGGCCGACGGACACCCTCGACGAAGGACGCCCAGGCGGCCGGCGCGAAGGCCAGGGTGCCGCCGTCGCGGTCCTTGCTGTCGCGCACCAGCACCCGACCGGGCAGGTTGGCGGCCACCTCGACGCAGTCGCCGCCGTTGTTGCTGCTGCGGGTCGCGGTGTGCCAGCGGGCGTCGGTCATGTCCATGTCGTCGCCACTTCCCTGATCAGCTCGGTCGACCGGCGTTGGGGCAACGCCTCGCCGGTGACGCTCTCCCACCTGCGTCCCAGGCTAGCGACGTCGGCGGGATCGGTCACGATCTGACCGCGGAGCTGGTTGTCGAGATACGCCAATTCCGTCCCGTCGGGCAGGCGACCCAGCACGAAGGGACCAGCCAGACCGGTGTGCCACGGGCTGTCGGCCGGGATGACCCGGACCTGCACGTGTTCCCACTCGGCGACCGCCGCCAGGTGGGTCAGCTGCTCGGACATCACGGCGCGGTCGCCGACCAGCCGACGCAGCACCACCTCGTCGATCACCGTCACGAGCTGCGGTGGGGCATCGCGGCCGAGGACCGCCTGCCGTTCGAGGCGGCTCGCCACGATCAGATCCACCTCGGACGGTGGGACCAGTCCACCGGTGCCCAGCACCGCGCGGGCGTACCCCTCGGTTTGCAGCAGGCCCGGCACGAGCAACGGCTGATAGGACCGGATCGAGATGGCGTCCTGCTCAAGCTCGGCCCATGGTCGGAACCACGGCAGGTCACGGCGGCGGAACGGCTCCGGCCAGAGGTCGGCCGCGTCCCGGCACAGGACCTTGGCCACCGCGACCCGGGTACGCGCGTGCGGGATGTGCCCCACGGCAAGCCACCGCGCGGTCGTCTTGGGGTGGACGCGAACCTTCTCCGCCAGCGACTCGACCGTCTCCCCCGCCTCGGCCATCGCCACCCGCAACGCCTCGTTCGCCACCGGAGCCTCCCGCCCGCCAGGCGCACATCGCGACTTCGCTCGATGCACGTTGCGGCGGATGGTAACCACGCTGCGTGGCGATGTCTGCGGTCTACCGGCGTGTGGCGGTCAGACATGTCGGCGCGCTTCCAGAACGCTCACTGAACGCGCCGAAGGTGCCCCACCAACGTCCCCAGCCAGGCCGCCGCACCCGTGCGACCGATCCACTCCACGTCGCCGATAAGGCGGTATCAACCAGCCCCGACACCGCCACATCGCCGATCAGGTGTGGATCACCCCGCACCCACCTCGCCCACGCCTGTTGATCAAGAGCTTTCGGTCAGAAGTCGGCGCGTTCTTGACGCAAACCTCTTGATCAACACCGAAGGGCAGCCGGAAGGGGCGGGGGCCCAGGGGTTAGTGGTTGGGGGGAATTACGCGGAGGTGGCCTCGGCGGCCGGTGGAGTGGGACTGGTCGGAGTGCGACCGGTCGTGGGGCTCCTCCGGCGGGCGGGGGGCCGGGCGGGCGGCCTCGCGGACCGCCTCGGCGAGCGCGACCAGGTCGTCGGTGGTGGGCGGCGGCGGCTCGAACTCACCCTCGTGCCGGACCACGTCCCAGCCCCGCGGCGCGGTCAGGCTGCGGGCGTGCGGCTCACACAGGTCGTACGTGTGCGGCTCGGCGAACGCCGCCAGCGGCCCCACCACCGCTGTCGACTCGTTGTAGACATAGGTCAATGTGGCGACCGCTTGCCGGGGGCAGCCGTTACGGGAGCAGCGCCGTGGTGACCTCACGGCGGCAGGGTATCTCCATTACCGGGTCCGGCGCATCGCTTCGCGTTGCGACACGCCCGTCATGGTGATCACAGTTGACCGTTCCGGGCACGCCGCGCCACGGGAGCGGCGCTGCCGCTGACCAGCCCAACGTGGGCGCTACCCTTTGCCTCATGACGAGTCCGGAACACCGCCGCCCCGGCTCCGGCCGGCGTGCGCACCGCGACCGGCACGGGCGCGGCCTGCGCGGGCGGTTGGTGCCGGCCACCGTGCCGCTGGCGCGGACCAAGGCCGAGGTCTTCGACGACCTGGTCCTGGATACGGTGGAGACGCTGGAGCGTCGGTTCGCCAAGGAGTTGGCCGGTGTCGAGTTCGCGGTCGAGGACGTCCCACCGGACCTGAACGTCTACGACTCCGACGTCCTGGAGGACGGCGAGGTCCCCCTGGCCCGACTGCTGCCCGGTCGCCCGGGCCGGCAGGAGGTGCCGCCGAGGATCGTGCTGTACCGGCGGCCCCTGGAGTTCCGGGCGATGGACCGTGAGGACCTTGCCGATCTCGTCCACGACGTGATCATCGAGCAGGTGGCGAACCTCCTCGGGGTAGACCCCGAAGAGCTGGCCTGAGCAGTCCGGCCGTGCGCCGCGCTGAGCGACCCCCCGCGGGCCGGACCCTGCTCCGATAGAGCTGCCATCCGGGTGCGCTGTCGGGCGGCCCCCACCGCCCCGACCTCGCACCGCTCAGGCGGCCCGCCGCTTCAACTTGCGCCGCTCCCGCTCGGAGAGCCCACCCCAGATGCCGAACCGCTCGTCGTGACCCAGAGCGTATTCAAGGCACTCGGTCTTGACCTCGCAGCGCCCACAGATCCTCTTCGCCTCGCGGGTGGAACCGCCCTTCTCGGGAAAGAACGCCTCGGGGTCGGTCTGCGAGCACAGTGCTCGCTCCTGCCACTCCGGCGCGTTTCCGAGCAGGTCGGCCACCTCAAGCTGGCCGTCCATCAAATGCCTCCTTGTCGCGCACCGGCGTCATCGCCGCTGCAACCCCCCACGCGAAAGGCGTGCTTGTCCGTCCGGTCCCGTTTTGTTGCGTTCCGTGCGAACAACCCCATTCAAATTACACGCGTGTAATGCGTGCGCCGTCAAGCCAAACTTGATAATGGAGTCGCCCTCCCGACACCCCCGGCCGGCCATCCAGGCCGTCCAGCCTCGCAACCTGCCCTATCGATTCAGACCCCGGCCGAGTAACGCCCTCTCCGGCGAGTTGCCCGACTTTTCTGCCGTGGCGCTCCCCCCACGGGCCGCCGCCAGGGCAGCACGAGACACCCCCATCACTAAGCTGATCTTGGTGGGGGACAGGTTAACGCGGCGCGGCACAGACTGCCCGTCGAGCAGTGGACAGCACGTACGCCCCGTCCACAATGTGGACGGGGCGCGACGTGGAAATCGGTGTCGAGAGGTCAGCTGGCGACCCCGAAACCGCTGCTGGGCCACACGAACTCGGCTATCCCTCCACCATGGACAGAAACCGTCCCCGCAGAGGTCTGCTCGTCCCACCAGACGGTATAAATTCCGGCCGGCAGGTCGGGATAGACCGCACTGTGGAACGAGCCGTCCCGCACCCGGCGCTCACGCACCGCCGAGTGGACCCGACCATCCTCCTCCCGGCTGATCTCGATCTCCCGACCGTGCAGATCCGGGCTCGTGTAGACGATCAAGGCGCCGGTGTCGCCGCCCAGATCGAGGACCACACTCCCGGTCTCCGACGGCCCGTACGCGTGATCATGCATCCGCTTCTCCCCCGCGCCGATCAGGACCCCGCCGACGGGTTGTTGAACCCGTCGTACGGCGTACCCAGGTAGGGGAAGTTCCCGAGGAACGGCGCTGTCACATCCGCGGCGCTCAACCCCGGGGTGACCGCGGCAGCCGCCGCGTCCGGGCGGAACGTCTTGTCCACCAGCGGGACGGTCAGCCCGGCGATCGCCCGCAACGCGATGCTCACCACGTCGTCGCCGACCCGCCGCCCGTTCGGGAACCCGGCCAGGTCACCCGCGAGCACCCCGAACCGGTCCGGACGCTTGGTCGGCGGGATCGCGGTGTTCAGCCGCAGCATGTCCGCCTGCACGTCGCCGGTCGCGTTGGTGAAGCCGTCGATCAGCCCGGCCGGTACGCCCGTGAGCAGGATCGCCACCAGGTCGGCGCGGGCCTTCTTGGCCTTGGTGAGCTTGTCCAGGTTCGGGAAGACGTCCGGGTAGAGCGCCGGCAGCAACGCTGCCAACTCCGGCTGCTCGACGAACTGCGCGAACCGCTTGTCCTCCGACGGCGGCAGCGAGTTCCACTGGTCCTTCTTGGACATCGGCACGATGACCTCGTTGAACAGCGGATTGCCCAACCGGGAGACCTGCGTGAACGGGCCGGTGGCGGTGTCCGCCGCACCCCGGTCGCCGAGCACCCGCACCTGCCGGCGCGACGCCGACGTCCACACCCCGATCACCGACGCCCGGTCACCGACGCCGTACCGGTTGGCGCGCCGACGCACCCGGTCCAGGGGCACCTGGACGGCGATGCTGTGCACGTTCATCCGGTCGGTGGCGTTGACCGGCTCCCCCTCGGCCTTGAAGATCTTCTTGCCGGCGACGTGCAGCTGCTGGAACGGCCGCAGCGTGCCCAGGTCGAAGATCGCCCCCAGGTCGACGAAGAAACCGTCAGCACGCTGGCCGGCGAAGACCCGTTCCCCGGTGGACAGCGAGTACGTCGCCTGCCGGACCAGCTCGGCGTACTTCGGGGTCGACAGCGGGCCGACGTTGCACGGCGGGCAGGGCAGTTTGTGCGCCAGCCGGTGCTCTCGACCGTCGGCCACCCGGGTCAGGCTGTAGAACTGGCGCCGGTTCCAGGTCTTGCTGTCCAGCGAATCGATCGGGCCGGTGTTGTAGAGGAAGCTGTTCGGGTTGGTGATCTCGGTGGTGAATTCGAACCGGTAGGTGACATCCGGGCGGCCGTCACCGTCGTTGTCGATATGGATCTCGTAGCGCACGTCGTCGCCGAACTCGAAGAAGTTCGGACCCCCGGAGGGAAGCTGCAACGGCACGTAGTTGGCGATCAACGTGACCGTGTCGCGCTTGTCGGGGCTGACGAACGCGTACAGGTCGGAGCTGTCGGCGACCGGATCCTTGGCTATCTCCGGGGCCTCGCGGTGGGAAGACATGGCGGACCAACCTCACTGGGCGGGAACAGGGTGGCAGGGCGGGATGTCGGGTCAGCGCCGGGCGGCGCGCCGCAGTCGATCCGCCAGGCCGCGGTCGCGTACCTCGATCCGGGTCTCACCGACGAAGACGTCCATCGTTCCGGAGCTTGCGTCGCGCAGATGCACGACGATCGGCTCGTCGGCCCGCCCGGCCGTGCCGGGGGCGTTCTGCGCGGCCGACAGGCCCGGCACGGTGAGCGCGGCGGCCCCGAGGGTGGCGCTGGCCGCGGCGGTCAACGTCTGCCGGCGGGTCAGTCGCGGCCACTGCCGCTTCCGCTGATCACTGGTCATGGGCAACCTTTCCGGCGGCGGCGCGAACGCGCCCGCTCAGACGGTCGGGTCCGGTGCCGTCCAGCGACGCCGGGCCCCGAAGGGACACCGGCGGCGGTCCTCGCCGCGACCGCCGCCGGCATCGCGTGGTACGGCCGGAGGCGGGGAAAGGTTCGACGTCAGGATCTGGCGTGACCGTACGCGGTCGTACGCTTACGCGCCGGACGCCCGGCCGCCGTCGCGATGGCCCGCAACTGCTCCTCGGTACGCGCCGAACCGTTGCCGGAGCCGGCCATCCGGGAGATGGTCTCCTCCATCAGCGTGCCGCCCAGGTCGTTGCAGCCACCCTGGAGCATCGCCACAGTGCCCTCGTCGCCCAACTTCACCCAGGAACACTGGATGTTGTCGATCCGGCCGTGCAACAGCAGCCGGGACATCGCGTGCACCACCCGGTTCTCCCGCCAGGTGGGCCCGGGTCGGGCGATCCCGGCCAGGTAGATCGGGGCGTTGGTGTGCACGAACGGCAGCGCCACGAACTCGGTGAACCCGCCGGTACGGTCCTGCACCCCGGCCAGCACCCGGAAGTGCGCCAGCCACTGCCCGGGATGGTCGACGTGGCCGTACATCATCGTGGAGCTGGACCGGATGCCCAG
>NZ_JBSFBM010000309.1:0-8089 GCF_053592955.1 Micromonospora sp. NPDC002411
CATATTAAAATCCTACTAAGTGTTTATGATATGAGTGCGTTTTGTTTTTTAGTCTTGTCTTTCGATTATCGCTGTTCAGCTCCCGCTGGCGCGCGCGCCGCACCCCCGCCCGGGTGCGGCGCCGGCCGGGGATCAACTGGTCGTCGTGCAGGTGACCAGCGGAACCGGGTTGCTGCCGTTCCACGAGCCGAGGAACCCGAAGGTGGTGCTCGCTCCGGCGGCAAGGCTGCCGTTGTGGTTGACGTTGCGTGCCGTTACCTGCGTGCCGCTGGTGCTGACGGTGGCGTTCCAGGACGAGGTGACCTGTTGGCCGTTGCCGTAGTTCCAGCTCACCGACCAGCCTCGGGTCGGTGAACCACCAGCGGTCACCTTCACCTCACCCTGGAAGCCGCCGGACCACTGGCCGGTGACCTGGTAGGTAGCCGTGCACGCCCCGGCCGGCGGCGTCGTCGGGGGCGGGGTGGTGGGTGGGGGAGTCGTGGGCGGTGGGGTGGTCGGCGGCGGAGTGGTCGGCGGCGGAGTGCTCGTTCCCCCGCCGAAGTCGACGTCGCTGCACAGGTAGTACGACTGGTCGAAGTGGCTGGCCTGCCAGACGGTGTAGACGATGTGCCGTCCGGTGCGTCCGGGCGCGCTGACCGGGATCTGGATCGAGACGCCGCCGGTGTCCTTGTCCCACTGGGAGGCCGGGGTGTTGCCGATCTGGCCGGCCAGCTCCAGGTTGCCCCAGCCGAGCGGCTGGGTCGCCGCGTTGAAGCCCTGCTTGGTCACGTACACCCGGATGTAGTCGGCGCCGTGGCTGGCCTGGTCGAAGAAGCGGAGCCGGAAGTTGTTCGACACCGATGTGGTCTTCCAGGCGCCGACGGTGTCCAGCGAGTTGTAGCGAGGGCTCTGGGTGCGGCCGCCGCTGCAGAGCTGGCCGTCGGGAACGGCGCCCTGGTGGTTGCCGCCCACACCCTCACGGAACAGGCCGTTCCAGTTCCACATGGCGGCCGGGTCGGCCTGCCAGGCCTGCCAGCACATCGGGTCCTCGGTGGCCATCCGAGGGTTCTGGAAGTCGCCACCCCAGCGCTGCCAGCAGCTGTAGTTGCGCGAGGCCGGGTCGACGACCGAGCCGTGCGCGGAGGCGGGCTGGGCCACGATCGTGGTCAGCGCTGTGGTCAACAGGAGCACGGCGGCCGTCGCGACGGCGAACAACCAGAACACGCGTCGTGATCGGATGAAAGTGGACATGGAGCCCCCGGGGGGATGAGGTCGGACGACGACACCCGGACCGACGGGAGTTGCCCACTCCCGTGCCTACTCGCTGGCTCCTGCGATGGCTCTACCCGGCACCATGCCAGCTCGATCGTCAGGCGTCAATGGCACCACGCCGCATCGGCGTGTGCGGGATGCCGTCCTCGACGTACTCCGGGCCGCTGACCGCGAAGCCGTGCCGACGGTAGAACCCGACCAGATGTGACTGGGCATCCAGCACGCTGGGCCGGTCGCCCACCACCTCCAGGGCCGCGGTCATCAGCCGGCCGGCGTGCCCACCGCCACGCGCCTCCGGCGCCACCACCACCCGACCGATCCGGGCGGTGCCGTCCGGGTCGGCCAGGATCCGCAGGTACGCCAGCGGCGCGCCGCCGTCGGTCAGCCAGAGATGCCGCGTGCCCGGCTCGACGTCGCGACCGTCGAGTTCCGGGTACGGGCAGTTCTGTTCGACCACGAACACGTCGATGCGCAGCTTGAGCAGGTCGTGGAAGGTGTGCGTGTCCAGGTCGGCGAAGGAGGCCGCCCGGACTTTGGTGGTCTGCGAGGGCATCCGACGATCCTAGGCCGCCTCACCTGGTGCCCGCCCGAGGTGCCAGGTAGGTGGCGGCCACGGCGCTGAGTAGCACGACGCCGCCGACGACCACCGGAAGCGGCAGCGGCTCGTGCAGCAGTGCCACCGCCAGCACCGCGGCGGTGAGCGGTTCGAGCAGGGTCAGTACGGCGGCCACGCTTCCCGGGGTGGTGCGCAGCCCGGCGTTGAACAACGCGTACGCCACCGCTGTGGTGATCACGCCGAGGTGCAGCAGCAGCGCCACGGTGTCGAGGCGTACCGGCACGCCGATCCCGGATACCAGGGCGAACGGCGCCAGGGTGAGCGCGCCGACCGCTGTGGAGATGGTGGTCAGCGTCATCGGTGTGGTGTGCTGCGACGCGTGTCGGCTGATCAGGGTGGTCACCGCGTACCCGAGGCCGGAGCCGGCCGCCGCGAGCAGGCCGAGCAGCGGGGCGGGTGCCGAGGCGCTGGGGTCCGCTGTGGCGGTGGTGATCAGCACGAGACCGGTGACGGCCGCGACCAGCGTGCCGAGGCGCACCGGGCCGGGGATCTGGCGGGCGCGTGCCGACTCCCAGGCGGCGGCGAGCACCGGGGCCACGCCCAGGCTGACGACGGTGGCCACGCTGACGCCGGCCCACGCCACGGCGGCGAAGTAGAGCGCCTGGTACAGGCCGAGGCCGACGCCGGTGAGGAGCAGTGGTACGGGTGCCGCGCGCAGGGCGGCCAGGATCGTGCGGAGTCGACCGGCGGTGCACGCCAGGAGGACGAGCGCGGCGATCGCGAGGCGGTGGAATCCGATGCTCACCGGGCTGAGTCCGGTGCTGTCGCACAGGAGTTGCACCGCCACACCGGTGGTGCCCCACAGCACTCCGGTGACGGTGATCTGGATCAGGCCGGTGCGGGCCTGGTCGACGACCGGCGCTGGGGCGGCCGGGCGCGCGGTTCGGGAAAGGGACACGAGGGCGCTCCGAGGGTGAGCCGTTGACGGGACGACGTCGACGGAGCGCGTACAGCGGGACGGCCGACGGGGTCAGTCACCCGGTCGGCGAGAGCGCGGCGCTCCGTTCAGGAGCGCGGCGGGGGGAGGACGCCCAGCAGTGGCCGCATGGCGACGACCGTACCGCAGGAGGGCGGCCGGGCCGGGCGGAGCGGGTTGGCGCGGTCAGGCCGGGCGTGCCCCGACGGCGTCGCGGATCTCGGCACCGACCTCGCCCTCGACGGCGCGGGCGCAGTGGCCGCAGCAGAAGAAGCGGCCGTTGACCTCGACGCCGTGCCCGACGATCTTGATTTGGCAGTGCTCGCAGATCGGTGCCAGCCGGTGGATCGCGCACTCGAACGAGTCGAAGGTGTGCACGTCGCCGCTGACGGTGCGCACCTCGAACGCCATCCAGTAGTCGTTGCCGCAGACCTCGCAGGTTGCCACGAGAAACCCCCATATCAGGACATGTGCCTACAGGTTGCTCTCGATCCGGCACGTTGTGTGGCGGATTGTCGATGTTCGGGCCGGTAGGCGGCGTGTCGGTCCCGGCGTGTTGTCCGTTGTGCCGGGTGAACCGCCGCGACCCCCGGAGGATCACATGATCAAGCGCAACAAACTCTTCGGCAATCAGACCCGGGTGACCTTCTGCCTGCCCCGGGATGCCCCGCCCGGCCCGGTGAGCGTCGTCGGTTGCTTCAACGGCTGGGAGCCGGGTCGGCATGAGCTGGTGGCACGCCGCGACGGCACTCGGACGGTGACCGTGAAGTTGTCGCCGGGGGAGTACCGGTTCCGCTATCTCGCCACCGGTGGCGTCTGGCTGGACGACGAGTCGGCCGACCAGGTCGACGATCGGGGCAGCCTGCTCCGCCTCTGACGAAGAAAACTGCCACCATCGATGGATTTATCGATGGGAGTCTTTACTGTTAACAATGTTTAAATTACCTTGAGGGCACCCACCGGACCCCGGAGAAGGAGCTGCCCCCATGCGTCGAAGAATCACCGTCCCGCTGGTGGCGGCAGGTGCCGTCGCCGCCACCCTCACCGTCGCCGCCCCCGCGCAGGCCCACGGCTACGTCTCCGCCCCGCCGAGCCGGCAGGCGCTCTGCGCGCAGGGCCGGGTCCCCGACTGCGGGCAGATCAAGTACGAGCCGCAGAGCGTCGAAGGCCCCAAGGGTCTGCGCAGCTGCAACGCCGGAATCTCCCAGTTCGCCGTCCTCAACGACGACAGTCGAGGCTGGCCGGCCACCTCGGTCGGCAGCTCGCTGACCTTCACCTGGGTGAACACCGCCCGGCACGCCACCGCCAACTGGGAGTACTGGATCGGCAACACCCGCGTCGGCGTGGTGAACGGCAACGGCCAGCAGCCGGGTGCCACCGTCTCGCACAACGTCAACCTCGGTGGCTTCTCCGGTCGGCAGAAGATCCTCGCGGTGTGGAACATCTCCGACACGGCGAACGCCTTCTACTCCTGCATCGACGTGCAGATCGGCGGTGGCGGCTCGAACCCGACCCCCACGCCGACCCCGACGGCCACCCCACGACCCACCCCGACCCCCACGCCGACGACTCCGCCCGCGCAGGGCGGCACCTGGGCGAGCGGCCGGGCGTACCAGGTCGGCGACCAGGTCACCTACGGCGGAGCCACCTACCGCTGCCGGCAGGCGCACACCGCGATCCCCGGCTGGGAGCCGCCGAACGTGCCGGCGCTCTGGCAGCAGGTCTGACCGTGCGGGTGCGGCCCCTCGGGTCGCACCCGTCGCCGCCCCCGCGTGAACGGAGCACCGGCATGCCCCGTACCCCTCTGGTGGCAGTGCTCGTGGCCCTGTTGCTCACCAGCGCCTGCGCCGGGTCACCCGACTCGGGCGGGCCGCAACCGGCCCCCGCGCCCCCGGCCGGCTCCACGGCCGTGGGTTCGGCCTCCGTGGGTTCGGCCTCCGTGGGTGAGCTGAGCGGCATCGACGTGGTGTTCCTCAGCACGATGGTCGGGCACAGCGAACGCACCCTGCAGATCGTGCGGTCGTCCCGGGACCGGGTGCGCGACGATGCGCTGCGCACCCTGGCCGCCGCCATCGAGGCCACCGAGGTCGACGAACTGGTCGCCATGCGGGGCTGGTTGCCCACCACCGGGCCGGGCGCCAGCGCGGCCGCGCACCACCACGAGGGGCATGGCGACGACGCGGCGCTCGACCGGCTGCGCAACGCGCCCGCCCCGGACGTCGACCGGGTGCTGCGCGAGGTGCTCGCCGACCACCAGCGGTCGGCCGCCGACCTGGCCCGGGCCCAGGTCGGCGTCGGCCGCAACGAGCGGGTCCGCGACCTGGCCCGGCGGATCGAGCAGTCCCGGACCGCCGAGGTCGAGCTACTCGGGGGTACGCCCTGAGTGGCTCATCGGCTCCAAGGTCAGCTCAGCGGGGTTCGAGGCGGACCGAGATGGAGTTGACGCAGTGCCGGGTGTCCTTCGGGGTGAAGCCCTCACCGTGGAAGACGTGCCCAAGGTGACTGTCGCAGCGGGCGCACCGGATCTCCGTACGCGCCATGCCGAGGCTGCGGTCCTCGATCTCCTTGACCCGGCCCGGGATAGCGTCGTCGAAGCTCGGCCACCCGCAGTGCGAGTCGAACTTGGTGTCGCTGGAGAACAACTCCAGACCGCAGGCGCGACAGTGGTAGACCCCCTGGGTCTTCGTGTCCACGTACTCGCCGACCCAGGGGCGTTCGGTGCCGTGCTCCCGCAGGACGTGGAACTCCTCGGGGGTCAGTCGGACCCGCCACTCGTCCTCGGTGCGGGGCAGCTCGTTGTCATCAAGACTCACCCGTCAACGGTACGTCGAACGTCGGGGGCGTGGCATATGGTCGCGAGATGGCGGGCACCAAGGCGGCGGTCACCGAGGTCGAGGTGGCCGGGCACAGCGTACGGCTGAGCAGTCCGGACCGGGTGATCTTCCCCGAGCGGGGGTTCACCAAGGCGGACGTCTTCCACTACTACCTCGCGGTCGGCGACGGCATCATGCGCGCCCTGCGGGACAGGCCCACCACGCTGCAACGCTTCCCCGAGGGCATCGGTGGTGAGGCGTTCTTCCAGAAGCGGGTGCCCACCCGGGGGGTGCCACCATGGGTCACCACGGCGGAGATCACCTTTCCGAGCGGTCGGAACGCGGCCGAGCTGTGCCCGGCCGACCTGGCGCACGTGGCCTGGGCGGCGCAGATGGGCACCATCGTCTTCCACCCCTGGCCGGTGCGCGCCACCGACGCCGACCGGCCCGACGAACTGCGCATCGACCTCGACCCGCAGCCCGGCACCGACTTCGCCGACGCGGCGCGGGCCGCCGGTGAGCTCCGGGCGCTCCTCGACGAGCTGGGCGTCACCGGTTGGCCGAAGACCTCCGGCGGTCGGGGCGTGCACGTCTACCTGCGCATCCAACCCCGCTGGACGTTCACCGAGGTGCGTCGGGCCACCATCGCGCTCGCCCGGGAGGTGGAACGCCGCCACCCCGACCTGGTCACCACCGCCTGGTGGAAGGAGGAGCGCGGCCGCCGGGTCTTCATCGACTTCAACCAGATGGCGCGGGACCGCACGATCGCCTGCGCGTACTCGCTGCGGGCCAACGCGCGGGCCACCGTCTCCACCCCGGTCACCTGGGACGAACTGCCCACCGTTGACCCGGACGACTTCGACCTGCGCAGCGTCCCGGCCCGGCTCGCCGAGCGCGGCGACCCGCACGCCGGCATCGACGACACCCCGTGGGACATCACCCCGCTGCTCGAATGGGCCGAACGCGACGCCGCCGCCGGCCAAGGCGACCTGCCGTACCCGCCGGACCACCCGAAGATGCCCGGCGAACCCAAGCGGGTGCAGCCCAGCCGTGCCAAGCGCACCCCCGACGGTCCCTGACCGGCCTCGCCTGGGCGGCCTCTGTCTGGGCGGTCTTGTCTGACCGGCCTTGCCCGGGGCGGCCTTGCCCGGGGCGGCCTTGCCCGGGGCGGCCTTGGCTCAGGCGGGCGGCTGGGCCGTCCACGCCAGGAACCTGTCGAACAGCTCCCGTGGGTCGGGTGCCGGCTCGGGGTTGAGCGTGAGCAGGTCGGCCGTCGCGTCGAACAGTTGGCTGGCCATGTAGATCGACAACGCCACCCGGTCGGTCCCGTACTCGACCCGCAGCAACATCCGCGCGCATGCGCACGGCCAGGTCGCGGCGCACACCCGGCACAGCCAGGACGGCCGACGCGGCAGGTGCTGATGCACGGGGTGCAGGCTGCGCAGGGGAGAGCGGTGTTCGTTCGACGTCGACATGCCCTTTACGGTGACCGGTAAGTTGCCCTGGGTCAAGGAGCCGGGTCAACTGTTTACGGTCCGCCTTATGGAGCTGGTAGGTGCTGCGGAGATTCGCGTGATGCTCGGTGGCATCAGCAAGCAGCGGGTCTACGTGATCACCAGTCACCGGAACTTCCCGGATCCCGTGGCCGATCTGGTGCAGGGAAAGGTCTGGCGGAAGTCGGACGTCGAGGCGTGGATCCGGGAGCACCGCCCGGAGCTGGCGGGGAGTTGACGACGCCTTCCCGTGGCGGACCGTTCTCCTCGGGCGGTGATGGGTGGCGGCTGGTGCGACGGCCAATTCCTGTCGTACACCTGTTCTAGAATTTGCCTGTGATCGATGAGTTGGCGCGGGCGGATCGGGCGGTGGCGAGCTGCGCCGACGCCGCTGCCTGGGTCCTCTCCGAGCACGATCTGATCGCGGCGCTCGACGCCACCCACCGGTTGCAGCAGCGGCTGGCGGCGGTGCAGTTGGCGGTCGTCCGGGAGTTGGACGGGCGGGGCACCGCAATCGCGCAGGGCGCGTCCTCGACGACGGTGTGGCTGCGTCATCGCCTGCGGCTCGACGTCGCCGCCGCCCGTCGGCTGGTCGGGCTCGCGGCCTCGGTCGACGTCGCCCCACCCGCGGTGCGGGAGGCATTGGCGGGCGGGGCGGTCAGCGTGGAGCAGGCTCGGGTCATCGCCGACACGGCCGCCACGGTGACGGCCTCGGCGGGCGCCGAGGTGGCCGACAAGGCGGTTGGCGTGCTGGTCGAGTGGGCGGCGCAGTTCGACCCGTCGTTGCTGCGTCGGATGGGCACCCGGATTCTCGACCACGTCGCTCCCGACCTCGCCGACGCCGCCGCTGCCGCGGCCCTGGCCGCTGAGGCCGCCCGCGCGACCCGTGACCGGCACCTCACCATTTCTGAGCAGACCGACGGTCGGCTGCGGCTCAGCGGCACCCTCGACGCCGAGGCCGCCGCGTTGGTGCGCGCCGCCATCGACCCGCTGAGCGCAC
>NZ_JBSFBM010000310.1:0-8028 GCF_053592955.1 Micromonospora sp. NPDC002411
GATGGTGCGGTTGATGGAGCAGGCGCGCGTCCCGCCGGTGCCGGCGTCGGCCGAGCGGTGAGGGGTTTCACCCATCTGCTCGCTCGATTCGGTTGCGGAGGTGGTGGGTTCGGGTCAGGAGAGGTTCTTGACCGCGGTCTCGACCTTGGTGCGGACCGTCTCCGGCAGCGGGGCGTAGCCCAGGTCGGTCAGCGAGTTCTGGCCCTCGGCGCTGGCGGCGTAGCCCAGCAGACCCTTGACCAGCGCGAGCTTGTCGGCCGCGAGGCCCTTGCTGCAGACGATCTCGTACGTCGCCAGGACGATCGGGTAGGCCCCGGCCTCCTTGGTGTTGTAGTCGATCTTCAGCTTGAGGTCGTCGCCCTGGCCCTCGATCGCGGCACCGGCGATGGTCTTACCAGCCGCCTCGGCGGTCAGCGCGGCGAACTCGCCGGCACCGTTACCGATCTTGGCCATCTTCAGGCCGGCGTTCTCGGCGAACGACCACTCCATGTAACCGATGGAGCCGTCGGCGCCCTTGACCGAGCTGGCCACGCCGTCGGAGCCCTTGGCGCCGGTGCCGCCCGGGGCCTTCCACGCCTTGGCCTTGCCGAGGGTCCAGTCCGCCTCGGCGGTCTTGGAGAGGTAGTTGGTGAAGTTGTCGGTGGTGCCCGACTCGTCCGAGCGGTGGACGGTCTGGATGGTGGTCGACGGGAGCGTGGCGCTCGGGTTGTCGGCCTTGATCGCCGCGTCGTCCCACTTGGTCACCTTGCCGGCGAAGATCTTCGCCAGGGTGGCCGGCTTGAGCTGGAGGTTGTCCACGCCACTGACGTTGTAGGCGACAGCCACCGGGCCGATCACCATCGGCAGGTGGATGGCCTTGCCACCGACGCACTTGGCGTCGGCCTGCGGCTGCTCCTCCGGCTTGAGGGCGGAGTCGGAGCCGGCGAAGTCGGCGGTCCCGGCGATGAACGCCTGGATGCCCGCGCCCGAGCCGGTCGGCTCGTAGTTGATCGTCGTGCCCTGGCACTTCTGCTGGTACGCCTTGATCCATTCGGCCATGGCGTTCTTCTGCGCCGACGAGCCCTGGGCGTTCAGCGTGCCGGTAGCGCAGTCGACCGCGGCGGCCGAGCCCGAAGCGCTCGCGCCGGAGGCGGGCTCGTTGTTGTCCGAGCCGCATGCGCTGAGACCGAGCGTCGCGGCAAGAGCGAGGCCGGCAATAGCGCCGTACCGCTGGAGCTTCACCTGAGGGGTTTCCCTTCGCGTCTGACTTGGCACCCCGATCCCGGGGCCCGAGGACCGGCAGTGACCGGCTGACACGAAAGTTAGAAGTGCCAGGTAGCCGGTTCGCCGGTCGCAAGTGAACGCAAGGTGAACACGTACGGCCGTCGAGGTGACCGCTCGCTGAGGGTGAGTTGTCCGCTAAGTGAACCCGGGTACACCTGTCGGAAGTATGGTCATATTTCCGGCTCGCTGTTATGTCGCCGACGCCCGGCCGTTACTCGCCGGTGACCCAGCTCGACGGTCAGCCCAGGTGGTAGTTGATGTGCGCGGACCAGCGGGCGAAGCCCATCCGCTCGTAGAGCGCGACGGCTCCGGTGTTCGACTCGTCCACGTAGAGCATCACCCGGTCCAGGCCACGCCTGTCCCGCAGGTACGCCAGCCCGGCGGTGGTCAGCGCCCGGCCGAGCCCACCACCGTGCGCGGTCGGCTCCACCCCCAGCACGTACACCTCGCCGATCCGTGCCGTGCCCGGCCGCTCGTGCACCTTGGTCCAGTGGAAACCGAGCAGCCGACCGGTCCCGGTCTCCTCGGCGAGCAGGAAGCCCTCCGGGTCGAACCACGGTTCGGCCAGCCGGACCCGCAGGTCGTCCGAGGTCCAGCGCCCCTGCTCGGGGTGCTCGGCGAAGGCACGCGCGTTGAGAGTCAGCCACGCCGCGTCGTCCGCCCCGGGCCGGAACGCGCGCAGCACCACCCCGTCGGACAGGCGCGGCTCGCCGAGCGGGGCAGCCAGGGACCGACGCAGTTGCCACAGCACCCGTGCCCGGGTGAAGCCGAGGTCGACGCCGAGCGCCGCAGCCGAGGGGTGGTCGCCGTGCGCCCACGCCCGCAACGGCCCGGTGGCCGACGCGAGTACGCCCCGGGCCAACGCGCGACCGGTGCCCCGCCGCCGGTATGCGGGGTGCACCACCAGTTCGACACCGATTCCGCCGACCGGATCGGTGGTGTCCAGGTGCGCGTACCCGGTCAGGGTGCCGTCGTCGGCGCGCGCGATCAGGTGCAGGGCCGGGGCGTCCGGGTCGCGCAGTCGGAGCAGGACGTGCTCGTCGAGCGGGTTTGCGCCGTCGGTGTCAGCCGCGGTGCTGGCCAGGGCCAGCACGTCGGCGATCTCCCCAGGTGCCAGTCGGACGGTCCGGGTCACCTGGTCGCTGGTCGGCTCCGCGCTGCTCATCCCGTCACCGTATCCGTTGCGTGTCGTGCCGCCCGGACCGTCGCCGCGCAAAGGCTGCGGTTCAGGTCGGATCGGTGGGTAGTGCCTCCAGCTCGAAACGCGCGGTCAGGTCGGGCAGGATCCGGCGCAGGGCGTCCACCGTGCCCTGCCGGTCGCCACCGGCGTCGTGCAGCAGCACCACCGAGCCCGGCGCGGCCTGGGTCACCACCGTTGCGGTGATCTTGCTGGCGCCGGGAAGGTCCCAGTCCGACGGGTCGACCGACCAGTGCAGCGGGGTCATGCCGAGCTGCCGCGCCACCGACACCACCGGGTACGTCCAGGCGCCGCCCGGCTGGCGGTACCAGACGATGGGTGCGTTCGGCACTGCCGCCCGGATCGCGTCGTTGGTGCGCAGCAGGTCGGCGCGGATCGCGTCGGCCGATCGGGCGCCCAGGCCGACGTCGTGGTGCCACGAGTGGTTGCACAGGGTGTGACCCTCGTCGACGATCGCCTGGATCAGGTCGGGATGGTTCTGGGCGTTCTCCCCGACGACGCAGAACGTGGCGCGCACGTCGAACTCGCGCAGCGTGGCGAGGACCTGCGGGGTGTACCGAGGGTCGGGCCCGTCGTCGAAGGTCAGCGCGAGCCGGGGGGACCCGGTGGTCTCGTGCGCGCCGAACAGCTTGTCACCGCCGGCGTCGCGGCCGGAACCGTCCTGGCCGGCCTCGGCGGGGCCCGTGCTGCCGCCGGGGCGCGAGGCGCTGTCCGGGTCGCCGTCGCTGGGCTGGTCGGCGTAGTGCGGCCCGTCGGCGTTGGTGGTGACGTTGGTGGGGTGCCGAGGGGCCGGATCCAGGACGAGACTGCGGCCCAGCGCGTACGCCGAACCGAGCAGCGCCGCCAGCACCAGCGTCACGATCCCCGTCGCTCTCGCTGTCGAACCGCCCCGCATCACGGCTTCCGCCCCGCTTGCCGGCCAGGCCGACCCGTCGCCCCCGTGCTGACTGCGCGCACCGTCGCCCCCTTCTCCGGCAAACCCGGCAGTCAGAATAAAACCGCCAAGCTGCGCAAAAAGGGCATACGGGAATTTGGTGGCGCGACTTTCGGGTCGGACGGGCAGGGTGCGGGTCAGACGGGCAGGGGCGCGTGCTCCGCCTCGGGCAGCGAACGCGACGGCGGCACGACGAACTTGTAGCCGACCTGGCGGACCGTGCCGATCATCGACTCGTACTCCGAGCCGAGCTTGGCGCGCAGTCGCCGGACGTGCACGTCGACAGTGCGGGTGCCACCGAAGTAGTCGTAGCCCCAGACCTCCCGCAGGAGCTGGTCCCGGGTGAACACCCGGCCCGGGTGCTGGGCCAGGAACTTCAGCAGCTCGAACTCCTTGTAGGTGAGGTCGAGTGGGCGGCCCTTGAGCTTGGCCGCGTAGGTGTCCGGGTCGATGTTCAGCTCGCCGGCCCGGATCGAGCCACCCGCACCAGCGGTCGTGTTGCTGAGCCGGCCCACCGCCAGCCGCAGCCGTGCCTCGACCTCGGCCGGCCCGGCCGAGGCGAGGATGACGTCGTCGACGCCCCAGTCGGCGTTGAGTGCGATCAGACCGGCCTCGGTCACCACAGCGACCAGCGGCACGCCGAGCCCGGTGGCGTGCAGCATCCGGCACGTCGCTCGGGCCTCGCTCAACTCCGACCGGGCGTCCACCAGCACCGCGTCCGGGCTGGGGCCCGCGACCAGGGTACGTACGTCGCGTGGCGCGGTGCGGACCGAGTGCGGCAGCAGGTCGAGTGCCGGCAGCACAGCCGACGGTTCGCCTGCGCGCGCGGTCACCAGCAACAGGATCTCCACGATCACCTCCGTCCCGGCGGCGCTCGGCCGCACGCGACCAGTCACACCCATGGCGGAGTGTGCTGAGAAATTGCGTGGCCCCGGCGTCGCTGACGGGCGGGTAACGAGGTTGAGCGTAGCGGATCGCTCCGGCCGCGCCCCCAGGCCATTTCCTGTTTGTCTACCTTGCCCCTGATCGTGGCGCAGTTTTTAACGTTGCCGAAACCCGGGACCACCGCCTCCGGCGGTCGGTCTGGCACGATCGGGTCGTGTTTCCCTCCACCTCGCCCGAGGCCGGCCGCGAATCGTGGCCCGCCGAGCCCCATGCGGGCCCGGCCGCCGCGGCGACCCGCGCGCCGCGTACCGGTCCGGCCACCACCGATGGCGATCGCCGCGAACGGGGTGGGCCTCGCCGGGCCCGTCGCGCCGGGGAGCCGGCCCGCAAATCCGAGGACGAGGTCGACGAGCCGGAGGAGGAGGTCGTACCCCCGGTCGAGGTGCACCGCCAGCTCGCGTTGACCATCGCCGGCTTCGCCGCGCTGCTCGGCGTCGGCCTGGTACTCGGCGCGCAGACGTCCGGCCCCGGCCACCGGCTGCCGTTCGCCTTCATCATCTTCGGCGTCCAGTTGCTCTTCGTGCTCGCCTGGACGATGGCCATGCGGCCGCCCGCGCTGCTGGTGGTCGCCGGGATCAGCGCCGGAGTCGCGGCACTCGCCGACGTCGCCGCGGTGCAGAGCGACATCGCCGGGCTGGCCCCACTGGGCTACCTGGCCGTCGGCGGGTTCGTCGCCGCGGTGCTCGGCCAGCTGGTCCGTCGGGTCGACCGGGTCCGCGTCACCGACTCCCTCGGCGCGACGCTGCTGATCGTGGTCGGGGTGGTGGCCTTCGGCACCCTGATCGTGCTCAGCCGGATCCCGGCCGGCACCCAGGCGATCACCGTCTGCCTGACGGCGAGTGGCGTCGCGCTGACTGTCGCCCGGCTCACCGACGCCGTACTGCCGTGGCCCCGGCTGGCCCCGCAGGTGCCCCGCGGCGCCGCCGGTGTGGTGGCCGGCGCGATGGTCGGCACGCTGACCAGCGCGCTTCTGGGCAGCTACCTGGTGGCTCCCTTCACGCCGACCCGGGCCGCCGTGATCGGCCTGGTCGCGGCGGTCACCGCCGTGCTCGCCGACCTCGCGGTGGGGTACGCGGAAGCGGGCCGGCTGATGGCCGGAGAGCCGCCCACGATGTGGGTGGCCCGGCACATGCAGGGTCCGCTCGGTGGCTTCGCCCTGGCGGCGCCGGCCGCGTACGCCATGTGCATGCTCTTCCTCTGAGTCACGGTTGAGCCCGGCGCCGGTCGGGTACCTACGGGTGCGCCGCGCTGCGGCACCGGTGTGGACGATCCGTCGCGACGCGGCGGACGAAGACGGGAGGCGGCGTGGCGGAGGACTATCCGGCGGACGGAGCACGTCCCCGACGGCGCGGCCGCAAACTGCTCGTCGGCCTGATCGTCCTGCTCCTGGTGGTGGGCGGGCTGCTGGTGGTCGCCGACCGGGTGGCGGTCGGGGTGGCCGAGCGGACCATCGCCGACCGGGTCGGTCAGGAGATCGCCAAGCAGGGTGCCCAGGCCGCCAGGCCCGACGTGGAGGTGGCCGGCACTCCGTTCCTTACCCAGGTGCTCGACGGCCGCTATCAGCGGATCACCATCAATCTGCGGGACGTGCGGGCCTCGGTCGAAGGTGACGCCGTGCAGCTGCCGGTGCTGGATGTGACCGCCCGCAACGTACGGGCCTCGCTGGACACCCTGCGCTCCGGTCAGGGGGACATCGTCGCGGACACCGTCAACGGCGCCGGCACGATCAGCTACGACAGCCTCGCCGCCCTGCTGAAGCGCCCGGGGCTCAAGCTCGGCGAGCAGAACGGCAAGCTCGCCGTCACCGCGCCCGTGGACATCCTCGGTCAGAAGCTGACCGTCGCCGGCACCGCCGACGTCACCGTCGCCGACAACGGCGCTGTCGCCCTGCGCTTCAACGACCTGGACGCTGCCGGTCTGCCGAACCTGCCGCTGGCCCGCGCTCTGCTGAACAACTACGCCAAGGGCATCTCGGTCGACGTACCCCTGCCTGACCTGCCGTTCCAGCTCACCGTGCGCGAGGTTCGACCACTGCCGGAAGGCTTGGCGGTCACCGTCGACGCGAAGAACGTGCCGATCAATTCCGTTGGCTGACTCCCCGGTCAGCGGTGTCGTCCACCATTCGGTCGATCCCGGATGGTGGTCGGCTGAGTGGCAGCACGGTCACTGGCTGGTAGGCTCCCTGCCCATGGGGACCCACCTCACCAAACGGCGCGCGGTCGACCTGTGCCGCGTGGCCACCTGCCTGTGTCGCCCCGTCATCTGACGGCGGGGCTGTCTCCGGCCGCCTGACGGCGGCCACCGGCACAGGGTTCTCGCACCCTCCGGTCATCCCACCGAACGCCCGGCAGCGGCGCCGTCGCACGAACCCGTGATCCGTCCTTCCGCTGGGTCCCGCGCGTGGTGCGACAGTTGAAACCATCGATACTCGCGCGTTGGCTCACCATCCATCCTCACCAGGGAGTGATTCGATGAGTCGCGACACCGCACTCGTTTCGGCCGAGTGGGCCGAGAAGAACCTCGACGCCCCGGGCGTCGTCTTCGTCGAGGTCGACGAGGACACCTCGGCCTACGAGACCGGCCACATCGCCGGCGCCATCAAGATTGACTGGAAGACCGACCTGCAGGACCAGGTCCGCCGGGACTTCGTCAACAAGTCCCAGTTCGAGGCGCTGCTCTCCGAGCGGGGCATCAGCAACGACGACACCGTGATCCTCTACGGCGGCAACAACAACTGGTTCGCCGCGTACGCCTACTGGTACTTCAAGCTCTACGGCCACGGCGACGTGAAGCTGCTCGACGGCGGCCGCAAGAAGTGGGAGCTGGACGCCCGCCCGCTGGTCACCGACTCGGTGACCCGCCCGGCGACGCAGTACGTCGCGAGCGAGCCGGACACCTCCATCCGGGCCTTCCGCGACGAGGTCGTGGCCGCGATCGGCACGAAGAACCTGGTCGACGTGCGCAGCCCCGACGAGTTCGCCGGCCGGCTGCTCGCCCCCGCACACCTGCCGCAGGAGCAGGCGCAGCGGGCCGGTCACATCCCCACCGCGATCAGCGTCCCGTGGTCCAAGGCGGCCAACGAGGACGGCACCTTCCGGTCCGACGACGAGCTGCGCAAGATCTACGGCGACGCGGGGCTCGACGACGGCAAGGAGACGATCGCCTACTGCCGCATCGGCGAGCGCTCCTCGCACACCTGGTTCGTGCTGCAGGAGTTGCTCGGCCACCGCAACGTCAAGAACTACGACGGTTCCTGGACCGAGTACGGCTCGCTGGTCGGCGTGCCGGTTGCCCTCGGTGACGAACCCGGGGAGGCCTGATCATGACGCTCCCCATCGCTGCGGGTTGCGCCGCACCCGACCAGGCCGCGCCGCTGCCGGCCAGCCTGGACCTGGAGAAGGAAACCGTCATCACCGGGATCGTCCGCTCGGCCGAGGACGAGCCGGTGCCGGGCGCGTACGTCCGACTGCTCGACTCGACCGGTGAGTTCACCGCCGAGGTGGTGACCTCGACCGCCGGCCAGTTCCGGTTCTTCGCCGCGCCGGGCTCCTGGACGCTGCGGGCGCTGTCCCGGCACGGCAACGGCGACACCGCCGTCACCGCCGGTCGGGGCGTCAACGAGGTTGCCGTCACCGTCGCCTGACCCACCGCTCTGATCGACCGGGGCCGGTCACCCGTCATGGGTGAC
>NZ_JBSFBM010000311.1:0-7991 GCF_053592955.1 Micromonospora sp. NPDC002411
GCGCCTGGTCATCGCGTCACCTCTGTTCGCGACTGCGGGGCTCGCAAAACCGGCTCACTCCTCGCGCTCACGATCCGCCCCGCTGTTCGACCAACTCGGTGTCGACGTGCCCCAACTCGGGGCGCGGGGCGAGCGGACCCAGGTGGAAGACCACCTCGGCCGGCTCGACGCCGGTGTTGCGCAGCCGGTGCCGCACGTTCACCGGAACGAACAGGCCCTCGCCGGTGGCCAGCAGCGTCGGCTGGTCGTCCAGGTCGACGGTGATCGCGCCGCGGACCAGGTACAGGAACTCCTCGCTGTACGGGTGGTAGTGCTCGGCGATCCGCTCCCCCGGCGCGAGGGTGGCCACCCCGAGGAACCCCGAGGTGCTGCCGACGGTGCGGGGGCCCAGCAGCACCCGCAGTTCACCACCGCGCCGCCGGTCGGCGGGTACGTCCCGGGCGGCGACCGGCCGGGTGCTCAGGTCACTCATCGTCGGCCTCCGTCGACTCGTCGCCGGCCGCCGGGTAGCCCTGGTCGGCGCGTTGCCGGGCGATCCGCTCCACCCGGTCCTTGATCACTGCGAGTTGGATGACGCTGTTGGTGTTGATCCGCTCGGTCATCGCGGCGTTGTCGACGGGTGCTGTCGGCTTCATGGCGAAGTCCTGCGTCCAGGTCATCCGGGTGCCGCCGTCCTCCTCGGTGTAGCGCCAGTGGATCCGCATGTACTCGAACGGCCCGGTCTCCACCCGGTGCGCCCGCACCTGGCGGCTCACCGGGTCGGAGGTGCGTTCACTGACCCAGCTCCAGGACACCCCGTTCTCGTCGGGGTACATGGTGAGCCGGAACCGCACCGTGTGCCCGTCGCGGTGCAGGATCTCCACCACGGCGTACTCGGTGAACAGCTCGGTCCAGTTCGCCACGTCGTTGGTGACCTCCCAGACCACCGCGAGCGGTGCGTCGATGACCACGCTGTTCTCGGTGTGCCCGGGCGGGTCGGCGCGGTTGGCGACCAGGTCGGCCACCGCCGGGATGCTCAGGTGCCCGGCCTGCTCGGGGATGCTCACCTGCCACCTGTCGGCGACGACCGCGGAGAGTTCCAGCAGGGCGAGTGAGTCCATGCCCAGCTCCTCCAGCGACGCGGCGGGCGCCCGGGCCGCGGCGTCGGCGTCCAGCCCGCAGTGCGCCACCAGGATGTCGGTGATCTCGGCGGTCATCGGGCGACCATGGGTGACGGTCATCGGGTCCTCCTGTTGGGTACGTCGGGCGTCGCGGCGGACGCGGGGCGCGGTGCGGGGGTGGCCGTCGGCCGCTGTGCGGGCGCCGCACCGGGCACACCGAGCAGACGGTCGACCAGGCCCGTGGTGTAGCGGCCTTTGCGGAATGCGGCGTCGTCGAGCACCCGCCGGACGAACGGGATGGTGGTGTGCACACCCGGGCCGGCGATGTCGAACTCGTCGAGGGCGCGTTCCAGCCGGTTGAGGGCCAACTCCCGGTCGGGTGCCCAGACGATGACCTTCGCCAGCAGGGAGTCGTACCAGGGGCCGATCACGTAGCCGGCGCTGGCGTGGGTGTCCACCCGGGTGAACGGGCCGCCGGGTGGGGTGAAACGGTCCAACCGGCCGGGGGTGGGCGCGAAGCCACGCCCGGGGTCCTCGGTGTTGACCCGGCACTCCACCGCGACGCCGCGCAGGCGGATCTCCTCCTGCCGCCAGCGCAGCGGCACGCCGGCGGCGATGTGCAGCTGCTCGTGCACCAGGTCGATCCCGGTGATCATCTCGGTCACCGGATGCTCGACCTGGATCCGGCAGTTAATCTCCAGAAAGTGGAACTGTTCCTCGGCGTCGACAAGGAACTCCAGCGTGCCGGCACCGACGAAACCGACCTCGAGCGCACCCCGCAGCGCCGTCTCGGCGATGGTGTCGAGGACGGCGGCGGGCAGCGCCGGGGCGGGCGCCTCCTCCACCAGCTTCTGGTGCCGGCGTTGCACCGAGCAGTCCCGGGTGCCCAGGTGCACCCCGTTCCCGTGGGAGTCGCAGAGCACCTGCACCTCGACGTGCCGAGCCTCGGTGAGGTAGCGCTCGACGTACACCCGGTCGTCGCCGAAGGCGGCCTGCGCGGCGGCCCGGGTCCGGGTGTACGCCCGGCGCAGCTCGCCCGGGGTGCGGACCACTGTCATCCCCCGGCCGCCGCCCCCGGCGGCGGCCTTCACGATCACCGGGTAGCCGACGGCCTCGGCGATCTCGGCGGCCGCGGCGGCGGTCGGCACCGGTGCGACGCTGCCCGGCGACAGCGGCAGGCCGGCGCGGCTCATCAGGGCCCGCGCGGAGGACTTGTCGGCCAACGCGGCCATCACCGCCGGCGGCGGGCCGATGAAGGTCAGCCCGTTGTCCGCGCAGATCTCGGCGAAGTCGGCGTCCTCGGAGAGGAAACCGTAGCCGGGGTGCACGGCCTGCGCGCCCACCTGTCGGGCCGCCTCCACGATGGCGGCGGCGTTGAGGTAGCTGCGCCGGCTCGACGCGGGCCCGATCCGGATCGCCTGGTCGGCGTGACGGACCGCCGCCGAGTCGGCGTCGGCGGCGGAGTAGACGACGGCCGTCCGTACGCCCAGCTCCCGGCAGGCGCGCAGCACCCGCAGCGCGATCTCGCCACGGTTGGCGATCAGCACGGTCTCGAACATCGTCAGGCACCCCGCGCTGTCACGCCGGGTCCAGTTCGACCAGCGGCTGGTCGTACTCCACCGACTGGCCGTCCTCGACGAGGATCGCGACCACCCGACCGGCGCGGTCGGCGGTCACCTCGTTCATCAGCTTCATCGCCTCGACGATGGCGACCGGCTGGCCGGGCCGGACCAGGTCCCCCACCGTGACGAACGGGGTCGCACCCGGTTCCGGCGACCGGTAGAAGGTGCCGACGATCGGCGCCCGCACCGCGGCGCGGCCGGGCGCCGACGGTGGGGTCGACGCCGGCGGTGGGCCGGGCACCGGCGGCGCCTCCACCATGGCCGGCGAAGAGGGTACGTCAGATCGGGTCACGTTCTCCGGATGCCACTCGACCTCGAGGACGGCCGGCCCGCTGCGCAGCCGGATCCGGCGCACCGGCCCGGTCAGCTCGGCGATCAGGTGCTGCGCCTGCCGACGCAGTCCGGCCAGTGCCTCCTCCTCGCCGACCTCGGTGTCCTCGGGTGCCTCGACTGTCGACACCGCCCCGTTCTCGGCGCTCACCGGACACCTGCCCGCTGACCGGCACGGGTCGCGCCGAACCGCCGGAACCGTTGCCGGCGGAGGCGGACCAGCATGGCCGGCGGCACGTCGAGCAGCGGCAGCAGATTCGCCAGCAGGGCGGCCCGCAACCGCAGCGCGGTCTCCGCCGGGTCGTCGTGCGCGGCGGCGGGCGGCTCCGGCACGACCTCGTCGACCACGCCGAGCCGGCGCAGGTCGGGGGCGCTCAGCCGCAGCGCCCGGGCGGCCTGCGGAGCCGCCGACCGGTCCGGCCACAGGATCGCCGCACAGCCCTCGGGGCTGATCACCGAGTAGACGGCGTTCTCCAGCATCAGCACCCGGTCGGCGACGGCGAGGGCCAGCGCGCCGCCGCTGCCGCCCTCTCCGGTGATGACCGCGAGCACGGGGGTGGGCAGCACGGTGAGGGCGAGGATGTTCTCCGCGATGGCCGCCGCCTGGCCGTGTTCCTCGGCGCTCACCCCCGGGTCGGCGCCGGGGGTGTCCACCAGGGTCACCACCGGTAGGCCGAGCCGGGCGGCCAGGCGCATCAACCGCAGCGCCTTGCGATGTCCGGCCGGGCTGGCCATGCCGAAGTTGCGGGCCACCAGTTCGGCGGTGGTGTGCCCCTTCTGGTGTCCGATGACCATCACGTGTCGGCCGGCCAGCCGGGCCACGCCCCCCACGATGGCCGGGCAGTCCGCGCCGAGCCGGTCGCCGTGCAGCTCCACGAAGCCGTCGAAGACGGAGTCGAGGTAGTCCAGTGTGGTCGGCCGGCCGGGGTGCCGGGCCATCCGCACGGTGTCCCACGCGTCGCGTACCGCCGCGGTTCCGTCCGCTGCCGGGGTTGCCGGCGGCCGCGCCGCGGCGGCGTCGTCGTCGGCGAGGCGCTCGCGGTGCGACGCCGGCTCCTGCCGGGGTACGGATGGGCGGGTCGGAGCGCCGGCGTGGGTCGCGGCGAGCAGCGCCACCAGGCGTCCGCGCAGTGACCGGCGCTGCACCACCATGTCGACCTGCCCGTGTCGGAGCAGGAAGTCGGCGGTCTGGAAGCCCTCCGGCAACGCCCGGCCGGTCACCTGACGGATCACCCGGGGGCCGGCGAAACCCATCCGCGCGCCGCTCTCGGCGAGCACCAGATCGGTGTTGGTGGCGAACGACGCGGCCACCCCACCGTAGGTCGGGTCAGTCAGGACGCTCACCGTGAGCAGACCCGCCTCGCGCAGCGCGGCGATGGCCTGGCTGACGGTGGCCATCTGCATCAACGACAGCGCGCCCTCCTGCATCCGCGCTCCACCGGAGGCGGTCACCAGGACGAGCGGGATGCGCTCGTCGAGCGCCCGCTCGGCGGTCCGGGTGATCAGCTCACCGACGGCGCAACCCAGGCTGCCACCGAGGAAACGGAAGTCCATCACCGCCATCGCGACCGGGTGTCCGCCGATGGTGGCCGTGGCACAGACGACGGCTTCGACAAGGCCGGTGCTGGCCCGCGCGGCGGTGAGCCGGTGCGGGTACGGCACCACGTCGACGAAGTCGATCGGGTCCGCCTCCGGCAGCCGGTCGGCCAGTGGGCGCAGCGATCCGGGGTCGACGAGTTGGCGCAGGCGTTCCGGTGCCCCGAGTCGGGCGTGCTCCCCGCACTCCGGGCAGACGTCCAGGTTGCGGCGTAACCGTTTGCGGTAGAGCAGGCTGGCGCAGCCGGCGCAGCGGGACCAGAGCTGCTCCTCGCGCGGCGCGGTGGCCGTCACGACCGCCCTCCGGTGTCCGGGGCGTCGAACCGGTAGAAGCACTGCGCCATGGCGTCACGCGGTGAGCGCCAGGTCGACAGGTACGGCGAGACGTACGGGCGCAGGCGGTCGCTGACCCGGATGAACTCAGGGTGGCCACGGGCGGCCTCGACCGCGCCCTCCGTCGACTGCTCGGTCTCCAGCAGGTGCACGTAGAGGTCGTGCAGGCGGTACAGCGAGCGGTGCCGGACGCCGACCAGGCGCGGCAGCTCCGTCGCGTCCGACTCGGCGAAGATCTCGGCGACGCGCTCCGCAGCGGCCGGATCCACCTTCGCGACGATCAGCGATCGGTCCATACTGGGCCTCCCCCCACGGCGTCCGGCCGGCAACGGGTGGTCCCCGGACGCGCTGGACGACTGCCCACACGATGCGGCAGTCCTCGTCACGGCGGCGTCACCAGGCAGGGCCCACCGTGGACGCACCTTCGTGACGCTGCGTTGACGCAAGCTGTGCATCAGCTATGTGTCAGCCATACGCCACGCCCTCGATCGATCTGATGTTTGCGCAGTTCAGAACCGATCTCAGGTTGACTGTCGCCAATAGAAGGTCCACGCCGACATTGACGCAACGTGACCGTTATTGATAATCTTCACGGTGGTCAGCCCGGCGGCCTCGGCGGGTGGGGGCCGCGCCCGGCAGCCGGGGTCGCGCCTCCACCGATGGGGTCGACAGAGGCGTCACGGGCAGCCGATCCAGGACGCAGCAGACAGTCGGGACGAGCGTTCCGCAGGGGGTGCCGCCGTGACCGCTGATCCGACCGTGCCAACCGCCGGAGGCCCGCCCGAGGAGGGCGTGTCGCTCCACCTGCTCGGCGGCTTCCGACTGCTGCGCGACTCCGCGCCGATCGTGGTGCCGCGCGGGCTGCAACGGGTGATCGCGCTGATCGGGCTGCGCCCCGGCGCCACCCGCAGCCAGCTCGCCGGGCTGCTCTGGCCCGACGCGTCGGAGGAACGGGCGCTGTCCTCCCTGCGTACCGCGCTGTGGCGGCTCCGCCAGGACCCGTGCTGCCCGATGACCGTGGCCGGCGACACCGTACGGCTCGACCCGGCGGTCCGGCTCGACGTCGACGACCTGGTCGGCACCGCGGCCCGGGTCCGCGACGGCGACGACCCGAGCACCGCCGCCGGGGCGCTCGCCGCCGGACGGCACGACCTCCTCCCCGGGTGGTACGACGACTGGGTGCTGCTGGACCGGGAGAGGCTGCGCCAACTCCGCCTGCACATGCTGGAACAGCTGGCCGGGCAACACCTCACTGCGGGGCGGCACGGCGAGGCCCTCGAAGCCGCGCTGGAGGCGATGGCGGCCGAGCCGTTACGGGAGACTCCGCACCGGCTGGTCGTCCGCATCCACCTGGCCGAGGGCAACGCCTTCGAAGCCGTGCACGCCTTCTACGTCTACCGGGACCTGCTGCGCAGGGAGTTGCGCCTGGAGCCCAGTCCGGCGATGAGCGCCCTGCTCGACGACACGCTCGCCCCGATCCGCCAGGCCAGCCGGGAAGCCGTCGCCGGTCGCCCGTCACCGGCCGGGCGGCGTACGTGACGGTGACGTGACAGTCGCTGCGGCACGGTGGGCGCACAGAGCACGTGGCGCCGATCCGAGGGTCGGAAAGGCCACCGGCGGAAGGGGTCCCATGAGTCGTCTACTGATCGTCAGCCGGATCATCCCGGGCGCGGAGGGGCGGGTCGCGCAGATCTTCGCCGAATCCGACGCCACCGAGCTGCCCGGCCTGACCGGTGTCACGCACCGGTCCCTGTACTGCCTGCACGACCTGTGCGTACACGTGATGGAAACATCGGACGTCGACCCGGACGCCCTGGCTGCGGCCCGTAACCACCCGCTCTTCCAGCAGGTCAACGAGCGGCTGTCCGCGCACACGTCGCCGTACCTGCCGACCTGGCGTTCCCCACGGGACGCGATCGCCGGCTGCTTCTACCGGTGGGACGCCACCGACGCGCCAGCGGCGCGCCCAGCCAACACCGACGCGCTCACAGCGCGCCCAACCAGCACCGACGTGCCAACGGCACGGCCAGCCAACACCGACGCGCCAGCGGCGCACCCGGCTGGTTGACATGTCCGGCGCGCCACCGCACGTCCTGATCATCGGCGCCGGCACCGGCGGGCTGTGCCTGGCGCACGGCCTGCGCCGGGCCGGGATGACAGTCGCCGTGTACGAACGGCACCGCGACCGCGCCGACGGGCTGCTCGGCTACCGGGTCGGCATCGGCCCGACCGGCAGCCGAGCACTGCGCGAGTGCCTGTCGCCAGAGCTGTTCGCCACCTTCCTCGCGACCTGCGCCCGACCGCCGCACTACTTCAACGTGGTCACCCAGGGGCTACGTCAGACCGCGTCATTCCCCCTGCGGCCGAACGCCGACCCCGTGCACACCGAACACTCGGTGGCCCGGATGGTGCTGCGCCACGTACTGCTCACCGGCCTCGACGACGTGGTGCACTTCGACAAGACCTTCACCCGGTATGAGCAACGCGACGACGGCACTGTCACCGCGCACTTCTCCGACGGCACGACCGCCACCGGGGACCTTCTGGTCGGGGCCGACGGCACGCACTCGGCGGTACGGCGGCAGTACCTTCCGCACGCCGTCACCCGCGACGCCGGCACCATCAACATCGCCACCCGCATCCCACTGACCGCGCACACCCGCGGCCTCGTCCCCGAGCGCGTCGGTCAGGGCATCTCCCTGATCTTCGGCGTCGGCGGCATCATGGGCGTCCTGCATGTCATGGAGTTCAAGTGGGACGCCACGCGGGCCGTCAAACCCGGCGTCAGCGACACGGACGCCGCCCTGCTGAAGAACTGGCCCGGCCTGTCGCAGGACACCACCACCGACAACATCAACCTGATCATCTGGAGTACGGCCCGCCGGTTCCCTACCGACGTGATGGAGCGTCGCGGGGAGGACCTCGTCCAGCCCCGTCGAAGGCGGTGTACGCGGCACCGCGCATCAGCTCGGCCGCCTGGTCGATGAACGCCGCGGCGCGCGGCTGGGAG
>NZ_JBSFBM010000312.1:0-7971 GCF_053592955.1 Micromonospora sp. NPDC002411
GGCAGACCGGCGGTGCCGAGCACCAGGGCGATGCCCAGGGACAGCAGGTCCACCTTGTTGTAGAACGCAGACACGAGAGGCAGCCTCCGCCGGGTGGCAGACTCAGCCCATGATCCGCTACGGCATTCAGGACTACCAGCCGCAATGGCTCAACGGCCGTAGCAACATCGCAGCCGCACACGCCCGACGCCTCGCCGGACTGGTCGGCCTCACCCTGCACCATGTCTGGTTGGTTTGGGACCTCGATGATGACGAGTGGTTCACCGACGCGCCCGTCCTGCTCGACTTCGGTGCCGAGCAGGTCGAGATCGATCATCAGAAGTTTGACGACCTCTCCATCACCTGGAACACCATCAACCCGTCCCGGGCAATCGAGGATCCCCACTTCCACCTCGCCTGGCGCCCAGACCCGACGCCGGAGCTTGTTAACCTGCCTGGCCACACGCTGCGCCACGCTGAACTGCTCGAATGGATCGGAGGCGACCAGGACATGGCAGACGGCAGTCTTGCGGTCGGCTTCGACCTCGATCCAGCATGGCTAACCGTCTTCAACGCCATGGACGAGAACGGGCTCGAATGCCAGAAACCAGGACAGCGCTACCGGCGTAACCGCATCGACCCATGACCTACCCCACCGCGCGGTAGAGCCGCACCTACGTCGAACGCCGACGAGCGCCTGCGCAACGTTGTGACACAGGCCACCGTGGCATGAATCAGGTGACGGCCAGGCGAAAAACCTGCCGGGAACCGCCTTCCGGACCCGGATCGGCAGCCTCGGCAGGGGCGAAACCAAGGCGCTCGTAGAAGACACGTGCACCGCCGACGGAGGCACCTGGGTGATCGGCCCCAAAGGTGACCACCTCAACGGTGCCAGGGCCCGACACAAACCTCCGCACCACCTCCGCCATCAGCGCACGACCGACGCCCTTCCCCCGTGACTGCTCAGATACGACAAGCCAGTGGACGTGGTAGGTCGGGGCCTTCGCCGCGAACAACAGCCCACCCAGGAGATCCGGACCCGAGGAAACAGCGACGATCGCCGTGGACCGACGAACGTGCTTGCGCACAGCGTCATGGAAGCCGAGATCCTCGACCATCGGGCCGAACCAGCACTCGACCTGAGCCGCCAGGCCAAGGAAGCCATCGAAGTCTTGCTCTCCCGCAAGTCTGACGATCATCCGAGCAGTCTGACAGGAACCTGGCCGTAGGAATCGTGCCGCTCATGTCTGCCCTCGTGCGGCACGGCTTGGCGGAAGACCGATTCGCCCACGCCGACGATAATCCTGCGTGGGCTGCGACGCCCTTCGGCCGCAGCTGCCTGCGGGACCTCCAGACAGCACGTCGGAGAGTTGAAGCGGACTTAGAGCGGGTGCCCCAGCACTGCGCGCCCGCCTTATGGATCAATGGCGGGCGCGCGAGTGCTTAACGATCAGCAGCAGTTCGATGCGGCTCCACTGGTGGCCGGCTGCTTTTCGGCGTCGGTCGGTTCGCCGCAGCGACACTCACCCTCGGCCGTCTTGGTGAGGGTGTCGGCGTCGGCCTTGACGGTGTAAACCTCCCATGGCTCGTTGCCGGGGCCGCGCACCCACACCTTGTCCTGGAGGGCGTAGCAGCACTCGGTGTTGTTCTCCTCCAGGGTGATCAGGCCGGAGTCGGTGAGGCGCTTGGTGGCGGCGTTGACCTCATCGGTGCTGGCGACCTCGACGCCGAGGTGGTCCAAGACGGTGGGCTGGTCGGCCCCGCCCTCAAGGAGCACGAGCTTGAGTGGCGGGTTCTCGATGGCGAAGTTGGCGTAGCCGGGGCGGCGCTTGGCCGGCTCGACGCCGAACAGCTTGGCGTAGAAGGCCACGGAGCCTTCAAGGTCGGATACGCGCAGGGCGAGCTGGACACGGGACACGACCATCTCCTTGTCTAGATGCTTATCGAAGCAAGACCTACGTTGCACCCTGTTTCGAAATCTGTCAAGCTAGAAGAATGTCGAAACAAGAGCTGCCGGTCGTGGACCTCACGGCGGTCGCCTGCTGCTCCCCGCTCGCGGTCCGCCCCATGGACGCCGAGCAGGCCGTAGTGGTTGCACCCCTATTCAAGGCCCTCGGGGATCCGATCCGGCTACGGCTGATGTCGATGATCGCCTCTGTGCCAGAGATGTGCGTCTGCGACCTGACCCCGGCGTTCGACCTGTCCGGGCCAACCATCTCCCACCACCTCAAGGTGCTGCGCGAGGCGGGCCTGGTCGACTCGGAGCGGCGCGGCACCTGGGTCTGGTATCGGGTGAAGCCGGAAGCGTTCCGGCAGCTCGGCGCGCTCCTGGACATTTCCGCCGCCCCGGCCGTCAGCAGTACCGCGTGAGCCTTGGCCTGCCCCGGCGGGCCTCGGCGGAGTTCGCCGGCACCGCCCTCCTCGTCGCCGCCGTGGTCG
This sequence comes from Micromonospora sp. NPDC002411, assembly GCF_053592955.1. NCBI lineage: Bacteria > Bacillati > Actinomycetota > Actinomycetes > Micromonosporales > Micromonosporaceae > Micromonospora > Micromonospora sp. NPDC002411. Next base: position 2,419 of record NZ_JBSFBM010000312.1, read on the forward strand.
GCTCCGGGATCGCCGCCGCCCGACTCTCCCCCACCGACGTCGGTCTCCAGCTCCTGGAAAACGCGATCGCCACCGCGCTGGCCCTGGGCGCGCTGATCCTGACCTTCGGCCCGGTGTCCGGCGCACACTTCAACCCGGTCGTCTCCGCCGTCGACTGGTGGCTGGGCAGCCGCACCGGCACCGGCCTGACCGGGCGGGACCTCGCCGCCTACACCGCCGCACAGACCGGCGGAGCTATCACCGGCGCGGTCCTGGCTCACCTGATGTTCGACCTGCCTGCCGTGACCTGGTCCCGCACCGAACGGACCGGGGGAAACCTGTGGCTGGCCGAGGTGATCGCCACCGCAGGACTGGTCGTCCTGGTCTTCGCCCTCGCCCGCTCCGGCCGCACCACCGCCGCCCCGGCCGCCGTGGGCGCCTACATCGGCGCGGCGTACTGGTTCACGTCGTCAACGTCGTTCGCGAACCCCGCCGTCACCATCGGCCGAGCTTTCACCGACACCTTCGCCGGTATCGCCCCAACCTCGGTACCCGGCTTCATCGCCGCCCAACTCGTCGGCGGCCTGGTCGCCATCGCCGCCATCGCCGCCTGGTACCCCCACGCCGCCGACACCGTCGACGCCGTCGTCCCACACCTCACCCAGGAGACCGAAGCTCGATGAGCAGCAAGCCCACCGTCCTGTTCGTCTGCGTCCACAACGCCGGCCGCTCCAGATGGCCGCCGGCTGGCTGCGCCATCTCGCCGGCGACACCGTTGAGGTTCGCTCCGCCGGCAGCGAGCCCGCCGACCACATCAACCCGGTCGCCGTGGCAGCCATGCGGGAAGTCGGCATCGACATCACCGACCAGACCCCCGCCAAGCTCACCTGGGACGCAGCCGAAGCCAGCGACGTCATCATCACCATGGGCTGCGGCGACGCCTGCCCCGTCTTCCCCGGCAAGCGCTACGAAGACTGGAAGCTCACCGACCCCGCCGGCCAACCCCTCGACGTCGTCCGCCAGGTCCGCGATGACATCAAGGTCCGAGTCGCCGCTCTGCTCGCCAACCTCCACGGCGATCGGTGACCTCCAGGCTGGTCAGCCAATCACGAGATACAGGTAAGGCAGGCACCGCCAGTCTGGCCGCACGTTGCCGCCTGGGCAGATGTCGTCACCACTGGTCGTCCTTGGTCGCTCACAATCGACCTTCGACGGCCTGGAGGCGGTCTGGCCTGCTCAGCGTGGCGTCGCCGACGTTCCACGTTGTCTGTGCCCTGGGCCCTGCTGGCCGCACGCCGCGGTCTCGCTCTCGACAACCCCACCACGACTCGGGCCCTCCTCGACCGCAGCGCCCCGCTGCTGGACAGTGACTGGATCTCCGCGCAGTCACGGCAGGAACTAACCCCTATCGTCTACACGCCGCGAGTCAGCTTGCACGCTCGACGCCGAAGGCCCTGGACCACAGCTTGCAAGCATTCTCGCTTCGATCCTCTTGTGCTGGCACGGAGCGCACGCCGGAATACTCTGACCGTGCCTACACCCAACAACCTGACCTGCACGACGCGGCGGCCTCGACGGTGTGGGTCCTTCACGGCTCGAACGCCCGCTTCGCTTCCGGAGTGTTTCGGTCTCGAGCTGACGGACTCGCATGGGCAGAACGGCATCGACTGTCGGGCACCCTGAGCGCGTACCCCGTGAGCGTCGGCTGCTACGACCAGGCTGTGGCGGCCGGTAGCTTCCGACGGCAGTGCGGCGCATCGGCTGGTCGCTGAGCCCTCACAGTTACCTGCGCTCGTTGCCGACGTGTCACGATTCTTCGTGCCCGCCTCTGCCCTCGGCGCGCGCAAGGACCAGCCTGCCCCTCCGCACAGCGTGCGATCATGAGGCCGTGACTCGACCCCTCCCTCGCGGCTGGACCTTGCGGCGGATACGTCGTGTGTCTGGAAGTAAATCTGCCGTCGTACTACCAGCGGACCGACCAGCGGCAGTTTGGCAGCAAGGATCGGGCTACACCCCGGTCTCACCGGACCTGGTACTTGGCTTCGACGGCCTGTGCCTCGCTCATGTGGCCGACGACGGCTGGTACATGGGCAGCATCAACGTCGACGGCTCTCTGTCCCTTTGGGGAAGAGAGGGCGACGACTTCTACGAGGCCCTGCGCGGCCTCTAGCCAGCGCGCGCGCTCGGAGTCCGCCGCCGCCTCCGCGCCTGGGTAGAGCGGCTGCCAGCGCACTGCCCACAGGAGGCCGTCCAGGTCGAAGCCCTGACGTGCCACGACAGGTGGTCAGCCGAGATCCCACGGCGCGATGTTCGTTCTTCGGTAGCGCGGGGACCACCCATGACCCTATTCTGCTAGGCAACTAGTGGAATGGGGTGGCGAGGTGATCGAGTTTCACCTGGACTCGCGGTCCGGGGTTGCGCCGTACATGCAGCTCATCCAACAGGTGCGCCACGCGCTCCGGCTCGGGGTCCTGAACGAAGGCGACAAGCTGCCCACCGTCAAGGAGGTGGTGGCCCGGGTCGCGATCAACCCGAACACGGTGTCCAAGGCGTACCGCGAGTTGGAGTACGAGGGTCTGGTCGCGGCCCGGCCCGGCCTGGGCACGTTCGTCACCCGCACGCTGGGCTCCGACTCGCTGGGCAAGCACGAACCGCTGCGGCAGGACCTGACGCGCTGGCTGAACGAGGCTCGGGATGCGGGCCTGGACGACGAGAGCATCGAAGCGCTCTTCCTCAGCAGCTTCCGGACCTTTTCGGAGGCCCGAGGATGACTAGCGCGCTGATCGCGGAAGGTCTGAGCAAGCGGTACGGGCGGCGCTTCGCATTGAAGGACTGCACTCTGGACATTCCGGCCGGCCACGTCGTGGGTCTGGTCGGGCCCAACGGCGCAGGCAAGTCCACGCTGCTACAGCTGGCCTGCGGGTTGCTCGGTCCGACCTCGGGGCGGATCGAGGTGCTCGGCGCGCGGCCGGCCAGCGGGTCGGCGCAGGTCGGGTTCGTCGCGCAGGACACCCCGGTGTACGCCAACCTGTCCGTCGCGGACCACCTGCGGATGGGCGCCCACCTCAACCCGTCCTGGGACACCGGGCTGGCCGAGCGGCGGATCGCCCAGGTCGGCCTGGACCCGGCGCAGAAGGCGGGCAAGCTCTCCGGCGGCCAGCGCGCCCAGCTTGCCCTGACCGTCGCCGCGGCGAAGCGGCCCAATCTGCTGCTGCTGGACGAGCCGGTGGCGGCACTCGACCCGCTCGCCCGGCGCAACTTCCTGCAGGGGCTGATGGAGCTGGCCGCCGAGCAGGGCATGAGCATCGTGATGTCCTCGCACCTGGTCGCCGACCTGGAACGGGTCTGCGACCACCTGATCGTGCTGGTCGCCTCCCGGGTGCGGGTGGCCGGCGACGTGGACGACCTGCTCGCCACCCACCACCGCCTGGTCGGGCGGCGGCGCGACACCGCCAACCTGGGCACCGGGCAGGCCTTGATCGAGCAGAGCCACACCGCGGTGCAGTCGACCCTGGTGGTGCGCAGCACCGCGCCGATCGTCGACGCGTCGTGGCAGGTCGACCGGCTGGACCTGGAGGACATCGTGCTGGCGTACATGAGCGGGGCCACCGGCGGCGGGTCGGATCGGGTTCTGGAGGGACAGCGATGATCTGGATGACCTGGCGGCAGTTCCGGACCCCGGCCCTGGCCACCGGCGCCCTGTTGCTGGTGCTCGTGGCCGGTCTAGCGCTGACCTGGGCGGAGGTGACGGAGCTGGCCACGCAGACCGGATACACCGGGTGCCAGGGCGACGCCTGCCTTGCCGCCGGCGAGGCCTTCCTCCAGGCGCTGCAATCGGGATGGGCGAGTGAATTCCACATCGCCGCCATCGCGGCCCTGTACCTGTTGCCCGCCCTGATGGGCATCTTCTGGGGCGCGCCGCTGGTGGCCCGGGAGTTGGAGTCCGGGACGTACCGCATGGTCTTCAGCCAGTCCGTCAGCCGGGACCGCTGGATGCTGGTCAAACTTGCGCTGGGCGGCGGTGCCGCCGCGCTCGGTGCCGGCCTGCTCAGCCTGGTGCTGACCGAGTGGGCGCAGCCGATCGACGGGGCCTCGGCGGACCGGATGAACCCGCTGGTGTTCGCGGCCCGAGGGATTGTGCCGGTTGGCTACGCGACGCTGGCCTTCGTGGTGGGTGTCGCCACCGGGCTGCTGCTGCGGCGGACCCTCGGCGCGATGGCGGTGACCCTGCTGGTGGTGGTCAGTCTCCAGATTGCCGCGCCGATCGTGGTGCGCCCCTGGCTGGCCCAGCCGGTCACCACGGTCAGTCCGCTGAGCATGGACGATGATTTCGGGATCTCAATGAGCGTCGACACCGGACAGATGACGCTCCATGTCCAGCCCGAGCGCAGGGGTGACTGGGTCGTGTCGAGCACCACGATCACCTCCACCGGAGCGGAGTTCACCGGTCCGGCCGACATGACCCAGTGCGGTCCGAAGGCGGCCGGTGGTCGCGACGCGTGCCATAGGTGGCTGGAGCAGCAGAACCTCAGCGTGAAGGTGAGCTACGTGCCCGGCTCGAAGTTCTGGGACCTGCAATGGCGGGAGTTCAGCGTCCTGATCGCGTTGACCGTCTTGCTGTCCCTGTTGTCGCTCTGGTGGGTGCGCCGCAGACTGGTGTGACGGCACGGCCGGTGGGGGTGGACGGCGCGACTGCCCCCACCGGCCAGCGCTGGGAAACGCCTTCACCCAGTTGCGAGACGTCCCTTAGGGTTCTGCAATGCAGATCATTGAAGGGGCGGGCCGGTGGACTGCACCTGTCGGGGCCGCCAACGACTGGGTCGAACACCTGAGGGTGCCGGACCTGTCGGTGGGAACGTACTGCATCCCGGCGGGCGGTCTCGACGATCAGAGCCCGCACACCGAGGACGAGATCTACGTGGTCACCGCCGGGCGGGCCCGAATCGTGACCCCGGACGGCGCAGCCGAGGTGGGCCCGGGTTCGGTGATCTTCGTGCCGGCCGGCGAGGAGCACCGGTTCGACGAGGTCACCGAGGACCTGGCGCTACTGGTGGTGTTCGGCCCGGCGTACGGCTCGCGCGCTCCAGACCGGCGAGCCGGGTAGGCGGTCGCGACCTCGCTACAGATCGACGCCCGCGCCGGTGGCGACGAACAGTTCGACCGCGTCACGCTGTCGGTCGAGAAACCCGGCAAGATCTTCCGCCACCACGGCGAATCGCTGGTCGTCGCTGCAGTACACACCGGCAACGACTTCCCCGGCGGGGAGCCGGTATACCGGCGAGCCGCTGACCGCCTCCACCGCGAACAGGGTGCCGCCACCGTCGCTGGCGAACACGACCACGTCAGCGGCACAACGGCCCCGGACCGCTGTGACTTCTCGGCGCGCGACCAGGCCGGGGTCGTGGATGAAGACGCCGTTGCCGACGTCCGGCAGGCTCACCTCACGCACCTGCCGGTACCAGGCGAGCAGATCGCCGGGCGGGCACATGGTCGCCAGCGAGGCGAGTTCCTCCTCCCCCGCGGGGCCTCCGATCGTGTGTCGGCCCGGCGGGTAACCACACCGCGCCTCGAATC
>NZ_JBSFBM010000313.1:0-7969 GCF_053592955.1 Micromonospora sp. NPDC002411
GGCGTCCGGCGTGACCACGAGCAGGGTGCCGGCCGGATCGAGCACCCGGTGGAACTCCGGGCCGTTGCGCGGAGCGAAGGGCACCTCGATGGCCACCCCGCACGTGGCCGGCGCCGCGGCGATCCTCGCCCAGGAACACCCGGACTGGGCTGCCGGGAAGCTCAAGGACGCCCTCGTCAGCACCACGAAGGCGAACCCGGCGCTGACCGTCTTCGAGCAGGGCGGCGGTCGGGTCGACGTGGCGCGGGCGCTCAAGCAGCAGGTGTACGCGTCGGCCACCGCGGACTTCGGCCGGATCTCCACCGGCGGTGCGGCGGTCGAGCGGACCGTGACGTACACCAACGGCACGAAGACCGCGCAGACCCTGCGGCTGGCCCTGGACCTGCGCAACCTGGACACCGGAGCGGCCGAGCCCGACGGGGTCGCCGTGACCTCCGGCGACGTGACCGTGCCGGCGGGTGGCAGTGTGGCCGTGCCGCTGCGCGCCGACCCGGCGAAGCTGGCCCGGGGCCCGCACGGCGGCTGGCTGGTGGCGACCGGCACGGACGGCGTCGCCGTGCGTACCCCGGTCGGGCTCACCGTCAGCGGTCCGCAGCACCTTGTCACCATCAAGCTGCTGGACCGGCAGGGTCAGCCGGGCCTCTCGCCGGGGTTGACCTTCTTCGGTGAGCAGCCCGAGTCGGACTTCTGGGGCATGTGGGGTGGCGAGGGCACCCTGCAGGTCGAGGAGGGCACGTACGTGCTGACCGCGCTGCTCACGCACGGCGTCCCCCTGGACGAGCAGATGACCCAGATGATCGAGCCGGAGGTGACCGTCGACCGGGACCTGACAGTGGTGCTCGACGCGCGCAAGGGCACGCCGGTACGCATCGAGACGCCGAAGCCCAGCGAGCAGCGGGCCACGCTCAGCTACTACGTGCACCGGGTGTTGGGCAACGGTCGGCAGATCGACCACGGGGTGATGGCCTACAGCACCGTTCAGCAGGTCAACGTCACGCCGACCCGCCAGGTGCGACAGGGCGAGTTCGAGTTCGCCTCGCGTTGGCAGCTCGTCGCTCCCATGGTGGACGCGATGATCAGCGGGGTGTCCGGTCCGTCGGACATCAACCTGTTGGGTACGTCGCCGGCGCCGACCGGTCGGCGGAAGCTGCCGCTGGTCTGGGCCGGCACCGGCACCCCCGCCGAGCTGACCCGGGTGCGGGGTGCCGCCGTGCTGCTCGGCGCGGATCCGAACCGCTCGGAGGAGGAGCAGGTGGCCGCCGCCGCGGCAGCCGGCGCCGCCGCGGTGCTGATCGTCCGTCCGGAGGACCAGAGCGCGTGGACGGTCTGGCGGCCCGCCGGAGAGCGGCTGCCGATCCCGGCGATGGTGGTCGCGTACGACGACGGGCAGCGGCTGATCGCGGCGGCGCGTAAGGGCCGGGCGACGATCGACCTGACGCTGACAGTGGACAGCCCCTACCTGTACGACGTGTGGCAGGTGTCGAAGGGTCGGGTGCCGGAGCGGATCGTGCACACGGTGACCGCGAAGAACACCGCGGAGGTGACCGCGAGCTACGGCGACATGGGCGCCGGTTGGGCCACCGAGGAGCGGTTCGGTTGGCGTCCGTGGCAGGAGTACGCCTGGAACGACGACCAGCGCCTGGTCCGCAACGGCACCACCCGGCAGGAGTTCGTCAGTGCCGGCGACAACTGGTGGCAGCACCGGGTGCTGCACAAGCAGATGTTCATGCAGTGGGGGCACCTGACCGGCGGTCTGACCCAGGAGCCCCGACGGTACGCCGCCGACGACCGGGAGACCGAGACCTGGCACGCGCTGGTGGTCCGCCCGGCCGTGCCGGCCAGCGGGGCGCCGGTGCCCACCCGCACCGGGGACAGCCTGGACCTGCGGGTGCCCGAGTTCGTCGACGCGGGTGGGCACTACGCAGTGGCTGGCAACAGTGAGGAGTCGGACACCGTCGAGGCCCGGGTCAGTCGGGACGGGAAGCAGGTCGCCGACCTGTCCGGCGGGTGGGCGCCGGTGCCCGCCACCCCGGGTCGGGCCCGCTACCGGCTGGACCTGACCACGAAGCGGTCCTCGGCCGAGTGGCGTTACGGCACCCGTACCGACACGGCCTGGGAGTTCACCTCGGCGCGTCCGGCGGGCGGGGCCGCCACGCCGTTGTCGCTGTTGCAGGTGGACTACCAGGTGCCGGCCGACCTTCTCGGCACGGTACGCGGCAACCGCCCGCACCAGGTGGCGCTGACCCTGCGTCAGCCGACCGGTGTGCCCGCGCCGACCGGCACCAGCGTCCGGGTGCAGGTCTCCTTCGACGGGGGAGTCACCTGGCGTGACGCGCACACCAAGGGGTCGGGCACCCGGTACACCGTGACCGTGCCGGCGGGACGCGGAACGGTGTCGTTGCGGGTGCACGCCGCCGACCGGGCCGGGAACACCGTCGACCAGACGGTGCTCCAGGCGTACGGGCTGCGCTGATCGGAGGCCGGGGTGGGGTGGCCACGAGCCGCCCCGCCCCGGCTCGGTCAGAGCCAGCCGCGTCGGGCGACCTGGAACGCCAGCCCGGGTCGGGTGTCCACCCCGGCGGCGGCCATCAGGTCGGCGATGCGTCGTTGCACGGTCCGGCGGCTCACCCCGAGCTGCGAGGCGATGGACTTGTCGGGGACGCCGGCCACGAACAGCGACAGCAGCCGTGCCTCGTCGGCGTCGGGCTGGTAGCCGTCGCCGGGACGGTCCTCGGGGTCCGGCCGCCGACCCTCGGTCGCGGCGACGGTGAGGGGATCGTCGAGGCGCAGTCGGGTGGCGACCCGCCAGTGGCTCTCGAAGAGGGCGAGCAGCGCGTCGAGCAGTTGGCTGCGGCCGATCACGGCGGCGCTCGGCTCCCCGCCGTCGCGGTCGGGCACCAACGGGCAGATGGCGGTGCTGGCGTCCACGATGGCCAGTCGGACGGGCAGCCGGTCGAGCACCCGGGCCTGCTCGCCGGCGGCGACGCCCTTGGCCAGGTCGGCCAAGGCTCCCGGTTCCAGCAGCAGGTCACGTTCGTAGATGGCGCGGTAGCTCACGCCGCGGGCCAGCGCGTCGAACTCCTCGACGTTCTCCGGGCCGGCCATGGCCAGGGGGTTGGCGCGGCAGAACCACAGCACCTCGGTACGCGCCGAGTTCTGCAGGTCGCGCAGGCGGTCGCGGAGAACCCGGGCTCCGACGATCACCTCGACGAGGTGGTCGACGTGGTGCCGGCGTAGCCCGGACCGGTACTCCTCGGCGAGTTGGGTGACCCGGCGTCGGGCGGCCTCCAGGTCCTCCTGGCGACGCAGGAGCGCCCCGCCGAGGGCGACGTCCGGGGCGGTCGGGCGCAGGGGCGCGTCCGGGTCGATGTCGGTGGGCTGTACCAGTCCCTTGGCGCGCAGCGCCTCGATCTGGGCGACGACCTGCTCGCGCGGTCGGTGCAGGCGGCGGGCGAGGTCGTCGACGCGCGCCGCGGTGAGCTGGAGCAGGCAGCGGTAGAGCTCCTCCTCAGCCGAGGTCAGGCCGATCACGTCCAACACGGGGCAGAACTGTACGTCGGCCGGGTGCCGGCCGTGCCGGGGCCCGTCGGCTGGTCAACTGTCGCCCCTCGCGTCTACTGTCGGTGGCTGTGCTGGAAGAGCTGCGTATCACCGGACTGGGCGTCATCGACGACACCACGCTGCCGTTGACCGGCGGGATGAACGTCATCACCGGCGAGACCGGTGCGGGCAAGACGATGGTGGTCACCGGCCTCGGCCTGCTCTTCGGTGGCCGGGCCGACGCCGGGCGGGTTCGTGCCCAACCCGGCCGGGCGGTGGTCGAGGGGCGGTTGCGTCTGGTCGGGCGGGTCGCCGACACCGTGCACGCGCGGATCACCGAGGCCGGTGGGGAGCCCGACGAGGACGGCTCGGTGCTGCTGAGCCGCACGGTGACGGTGGAGGGGCGCTCGCGTGCCCACGTCGGCGGTCGGAGCATGCCGGTGTCGATGCTCGGTGAGGTCGGCGAGCAGGCGGTCGCCGTGCACGGGCAGTCCGACCAGTTGCGGTTGCTGCGCCCGGCCGAACAGCGGGCCGCGTTGGACCGGTTCGCCGGCCCGGAGCACGAGAAGCTGCTCGACGCGTTGCGGGAGGCGTACACGGGGTGGCGGCGGGTGGTCGACGACCTGGCCGACCGGCGGCGCAACGCCCGCGAGCGCAATCAGGAGGCCGACCTGCTGCGGCTGGGCCTCGACGAGATCACCCGGGTGGATCCGCAGCCCGGTGAGGACGACGAGCTGAAGACCGAGGCGCAGCGGCTGGAGCACGCCGAGGGGCTGCGGACGGCCGCGCAGATCGCCCAGCAGTGTGTGGCGGGTGGCGCGGAGGCCACCGACGAGACACCGGACGCGGCGGCGTTGCTCGGCACCGCACGGCGGACCCTGGAGGCGCAGGCGGGCACCGACCCGGCGCTGGGTGACCTGGCGTCGCGTCTGGAGGAGGCGGCGACGCTGGTCACCGACGTGTCGGCGGAGCTGTCGGCGTACCTGGCGACGCTCGACGCGGATCCGGCCCGGTTGCAGCACGTCTACGAGCGGCGGGCGGCGCTGCGCGCCCTGACCCGTAAGTACGCCGACGACGTCGACGGGGTGATCGCCTGGGCTGATCGGGCGCGGACGCGACTGTCCGACCTGGACACCTCCGACGATCTGCTGGACGAGTTGGAGCGGGAGGGTCAGCGGCTCGCGGTCGAGGTGGCGGACCTGGCCGGGCGGGTGTCGGCGTCCCGGCAGGAGGCGGCGTTGCGTTTCGCCGACCAGGTCACCGTGGAGCTGGCCGGGTTGGCCATGCCGCACGCGCGGATCGAGGTGGCGGTGCTGCCGCGGCCGGCGGGGCGTTCCGAGCCCACGTTGTCGGTCAACGGGGTCGAGGTGGGTGTCACGTCGGACGGCGGTGACGAGGTGGAGCTGCGGTTGCTGGCCCACCCGGGCGCGCCGTCGTTGCCGTTGCAGCGCGGGGCGTCCGGTGGTGAGTTGTCCCGGGTGATGCTGGCGATCGAGGTGGTGTTCGCCGGGTCGGGCGGGCCGCCCACGTTGGTCTTCGACGAGGTCGACGCGGGTGTGGGTGGTCAGGCGGCGGTGGAGATCGGCCGGCGGTTGGCCCGGTTGGCGCGTAGTCACCAGGTGTTGGTCGTCACGCACCTGCCGCAGGTGGCGGCGTTCGCCGACCGGCACCTGGTGGTGGCGAAGGACACCGGTGGTGCGGTGACGACCAGCGGTGTGCGGGTCGTGGAGGACACCGAGCGGGCTCGGGAGTTGGCCCGGATGTTGGCGGGTTTGCCGGATTCGGATCTGGGTATCGCTCACGCCGAGGAGCTTCTGGCCGTGGCCGCCAAGGAAAGGCGGTTGTGACGCCGCGTATTGTGAGCGCAAGCACACCGGCTTGTGCCGACGTGTGCTTCCCTGGGTAGGCGGCCCTGCTCAGGCATGTCGCGACAGAAAAGCCTGCCTCACATGCCAGGATGGTCACGATGCGTCTACCCACGTTGCGCCGGAACCGGAACCCCGAGCCGGGCAGAGTCCTCGGCACCGCGCGCCTTGATCGCCGGACGAAACGGCTGGTCGGCCGGCTGCGCCCCGGTGACATCGCGGTCATCGACCACGTCGACCTGGACCGGGTGGCGGCCGATTCGCTCGTCGCTGTCGGTGTCGGGGCGGTGCTCAACGCGAAGCCCTCGGTGTCCGGCCGTTACCCGAACCTCGGCCCGGAGGTGTTGATCGCCGCCGGCATTCCGCTCCTCGACGACCTCGGCGAGGGTGTCTTCGAGCGGATCCGCGAGGGCGACCAGGTCCGCATCGAGGGCAACACCGTCTTCGCCGGTGACGAGCCGGTGGCCCACGGCAGCCTGCAGGACGCCGAGTCGGTCGCCAAGGCGATGGCCGACGCCCGGGAGGGTCTGTCGGTGCAGTTGGAGGCGTTCGCCGCCAACACGATGGACTACCTGCGCCAGGAGCGCGACCTGCTGCTCGACGGTGTGGGCGTTCCGGACATCGAGACCCAGATGCAGGGTCGGCACTGCCTGATCGTGGTGCGCGGCTACGACTACAAGGCCGACCTGGACGTGCTGCGCCCGTACATCCGGGAGTTCAAGCCGGTGCTCATCGGCGTCGACGGCGGCGCGGACGCGCTGGTCGAGGCCGGGTACACCCCCGACATGATCATCGGGGACATGGATTCGGTCACCGACGACGTGCTGCGCTGCGGCGCCGAGGTGATCGTGCACGCGTACCCGGACGGGCGGGCGCCCGGCCTGCCCCGGGTCAACGGTCTCGGCGTCCCGGCGATCACCTTCCCGGCCGCGGCAACCAGCGAGGACCTGGCGATGCTGCTCGCCGACGAGAAGGGCGCCTCGCTGCTGGTCGCGGTCGGCACCCACGCCACCCTGGTCGAGTTCCTGGACAAGGGGCGCGGTGGCATGGCCTCGACGTTCCTGACCCGGCTCAAGGTCGGTGGCAAGCTGGTCGATGCCAAGGGTGTGAGCCGGCTCTACCGGCAGAGCATCTCCGGTTCGTCGTTGTTGTTGCTGGTGCTGTCGGCGATCGCGGCGATGGCGTCCGCGGTGGCCGTGTCGACAGTCGGGAAGGCGTACCTGGGCGTGGTCGCCGAGTGGTGGGACAATCTCGTGTTCCAGCTGTACCGGCTCTTCTAGTTCCCGACCGATCAAGAGGCTGCAAGCGTGATCAACTTCCGCTACCACGTGGTGTCCCTCACCGCGGTCTTCCTGGCTCTGGCGATCGGCTTGGTGGTCGGCACAGCCGCCCTCAACGGCCCGGTCGCCGACTCGCTCGAGGGACAGGTCACCGGGCTGCGTAAGGACAACCAGAACTGGCGCCAGCAGGTCAACAACATGGAGAAGCAGCTCGCGCTGGAGGAGGACTTCGCCGAGGAGATCTCGCAGGTCATCCTCCCCGGCACCCTGACCGGGCGCCGCGTGCTGGTGCTGACGCTGCCCAACGGGCGCGACCACACCGAGGGCGTGCTCAAGAAGCTCCAGCAGGCCGGCGCCACCCTCACCGGCCGGGTCGAGTTGCAGGACAAGTTCATCAACCCGGACAACAACACCAACCTGCTGGAGTTGGCCGTCACCGCCGCCCGCCCCACCGCGCAGACCACCGGCCTGCCGGGCAACGGGCACGGTGTGGAGACGTCCAGCGCGTTGCTGGCCAGCGTCCTGCTGGACCGTCCGCAGGGTGTCGCGCCGGTCAGTGACGCCGACCGGCGGGCGGTGCTCGCCGCCTACAACAACGCCGGCTACCTGACCACCGACAACAACAAGGTCACCGGCTCGGCGGAGGCGGTCGTGGTGGTCAGCGGCCAGCCGTACGTCGACAAGGACTCCGAGAAGCGGGACGAGTCGGTCGTCAAGATCGCCGAGCAGTTCGACCGTACCGGGTCGATCGTGGTGGCCGGGAAGGGCTCCGTCGGCGGCAACCTGGTGTCCGTGGTCCGTGGTGACCCGGTGCTCGCCCAGACCATCTCCACGGTCGACAACGCCAACACGGTGCAGGGTCAGCTGGTCACCAGCCTCGCCCTGGTGGAGCAGCTCACCGAGAAGAAGGCCGGGCAGTACGGCGTCGGCGACAACGCGCCGTCCCTGCTGCCTAGACTGCCCCAGTGAGCGAACGACGTACCCCGGTGTCCGTAATCGACGCGCGTGAGCTGGCGGGCCTGACGCGCAGCAGGGTGGCGGCATGAGGACGCTTGGTCGGCTGCTGCTCGTCGGCGCTGGCGCCGCGGCGGCCCGGTACGCGCTGCGCGAGGTCCGTACCTCGCCGGCCGGGCCGGCGTTGGAGCGCACCAACTTCCGGGGCCGCACGGTCAGCCTGGCCGCCGGGCCGGCGCTCGCCCGACCGACTGGCCAACACCGACGTGGTGGCCCGCTGCACCCCGGCGCACAAGGTGCGGATCATCCAGGCGTTGCAGAAGTGCGGGC
>NZ_JBSFBM010000314.1:0-7962 GCF_053592955.1 Micromonospora sp. NPDC002411
GTTCTGGTCCTTCATGGCCGACCGACCACCGTGCTGCTGGTCGGGGGCGCTGACCAGCGCTGTGGTGCTCAGCTCACTACCGCCCGGTGGGCGCCACCTCGTTGTGCGAGTTCAGCGACACGACGGGCACCGGATGGCCGGCGACGATACCGTCCACGCCGGCCAGCAACCAGCGGCCGGCCAGCTCCGGCCGGACGTTGGGGGTGTCGGCCGTCTGCGCCTGCGGGCGGCGGTTGGCGGCCCGGATCAGCTCCTCGTCGACGCGGACGCCCAGCCCGGGCGAGTCGCCGAGGATGAAGGCGCCGTCCTCGACGTGCAGGTCGATGGAGACACCGACCGGTCGGTGAACGTCCTGCAGCTCGCTGGTCAGGTGGTTCGGCACCGAGGTCGCGGCGTGCAACAGCCCGACCGGGCTGTTGCCGATCGGGCTGACCGGCAGGTCGTGCGCGTGGGCCAGGGCGGACACCCGCAGGAAGTGGGTGACTCCCCAGACGGCGGCCATCTGGACGACGTCGACAGCGCCGGCGGCGATCAGCGGGCGATACTGTTCGAGCCCGGTGAGGTTCTCCCCGGTGGCCACCGACGCGCGCACTCCCCGACTGACGGCGGCGTGACCCTCGGCGTCCCACCGCCGGACGGGCTCCTCGATCCAGATCAGGTCGAGGGAGCGTTCGATCTCGCCGACGTGCCGCACGGCCTGCTTTCGGGTCCAGGCCTCGTTGACGTCGAGCATCAGACCCGCTCGCCGGCCGTGCCCTGCCTCGGTGAGGACGTCTCTGACCAGGCCGAGCCGGTGCCGGTCCCGCTCGATGTCGAGGCCACCCTTGAGCTTGGCGGCGCGCAGGCCGTGGCTGGCGTAGACCTCGTACGCCGCGACGAGTTCGTCGTCGGTCAACCCGATGTCCAGGCCGGAGGCGTAGGCGTTGACCCGCCGGTCCCGTCCGCCCAGCAGCCGCCACAGTGGCTCACCGGCAGCCTGCGCCTTGATGTCCCACAACGCGGTGTCGAGAGCGCCGATGGTGCCGAACACCGGCCCCGCGTGGCCGGCCTTGAAGGTGTGCCGCAACATGCGGTCGTACAGGGTCGTCACCGCACGTGGGTCTTCGCCCTCGATCGCAGCGAAGATCCGCTCGATCTCGACGTGTGGCCCGAGGCCGACGCCCGTGATGCCCTCGTCGGTGTCGACGAGGACGATCGAGATCGGGACCACCCCGTCGGCGAACACGCCGTTGGCGTCGCCGACAGGGCGCCCCCATTCCTGGACCGTGGTGAGCGTCCGAAATCCCGTGATCCGCATGTCAACCCTTCGTGGAACCGGCGGCGACGCCGTCGGCAATTTGGCGCTGGAGGAACAGGTAGACCAACAGGACGGGTATCGCGGCGATCAGCACCCCGGACGCGAAGGTCGGGATGTTGTCGGAGTACTGCCCTCGCAACGAGGTCACCCCGATCATGAGCGTCCGGTTCTCGGCCGAGGGCATCATCACCAGCGCCATGAGGACGTCGTTCCAGCAGAACAGCGTGTTGAGGATGCCCACCGACAGCAGCGCCGGGGTGCCCAGGGGCAGCATGATCCGGCGATACACGCCGTAGACGGTGTTGCCGTCGATCCGGGCGGCGTCGACGATCTCCGGTGGGATGCCCTTGTAGTAGCTCGTCATCAGGAAGACGGTGAAGGGCAGGAACTGGGCCACGTAGACGAGGATCAGACCCGGGTACGTGTCGATCAACGCGGTGTCGGCCATGATCCGCGCGAGCGGCACCATGATCACCTGAAACGGGATGAAGAGCCCCGCGAGGCAGCCCAGGAACAACGCCGACGAGCCACGGAACCGCAACTGGCTCAGCGCGAAGCCGGCCATCGACCCGAGCAGGAGCAGCAGCAGCACCGACGACGCCACCACGACCAGCGAGTTGACGAAGTAGCGGCCCATGCCGGCGCTGGTCCACGCCGTGCTGATGTTCTCCCATTGCAGGGTGCTGGTCAGGGAGAACCGGTCCAGGATGTAGTCCCGGCGGGTCTTCAACGCGACGTTCGCGGTGAAGAGCAGGGGGTAGATCGTCGCCACCGCGAGCAGTGACATCGGGATGGCGACCATCCACCGTCCCAGTCGGACGCGGGACATCAGTCCACCTTTCCCGATCGTTCGAGCAGTTTGATCTGCAACAGACCCACCACGAGCATGATCGCGAAGAGGATCGTGGACGCTGCGGACGCGAGCGCCGGGCGGTTCATCTGGCCCTGCTGGATCCAGATGTAGTACTCCGGCAGGTACGTCGAGCCCTCCGGGCCGCCGCTGGTCATGACGAACAGCAGCCCGAACATGGAGGTCAGCATCCCGATCATCGTGGTCACGAAGACGAACTGGATGGTCCGCGACAGGGCCGGGACGATCACGTGCCAGACGACCTGGCGCAGTGACGCCCCGTCCACCCGGGCGGCGTCCAGCAGCGCGGCGTCGAGCGTGGCGAAGCCGGCGAGGAACACCACCAGGGCCATCCCGAAAGTGGCCCAGATGTGTACGCCCACCACCACGAACATCGCGATGTCCGAGTCACCGAGCCAGTCCACCGGGCCGACCCCGACCGAGCCGAGGACGGCGTTGACGGGGCCGTCGAAGGCGAGCAGGAGGTTGAAGATCGCTCCGACGATGACCGGTGAGAGCACGGCGGGGAAGAAGTAGACGCTGCGGTAGAGACGGTGGCCCGGCACCCGCAGGTAGATGAACGTGGCGAGCAGACCGGGGATCGCCACCGCCACCGGGAGCAGCAACACCAGCAGACCGACGTTGCCCAACGCGGTGCGGAACAGCGGATCCCCGAACAACTCCTGGTAGTTGCCGAAACCGACCGCTTTCCCGTTCTGGTCACCGTCGCCGGTGAAGGAGAAGTTGACTCCGAGGATCAGCGGGTAGATCCGCAGCGCCACGATGATCAGGACGGCCGGAGCGACCAGGATGTAGGGGGCGTAGCGCTCGGCCCCCGAGCCGCCGCGGCCGCGACGGGAACGGGTGCCACCGCGGTGCGCGGAGGGTGTGACCGCCGGGCCGCCGGCCCGCCCGGCCGAAGCCAGGCGGACCGACGGTTGCGTGTTTCCGATCGGCACGAGGTCAGCCCGCCTGGTCGGAAGCGGCCAACTGCTTCACCACCTCGTCGACGGTGATCGAACCGCTGAGCAACTGCTGGGAGAGGCGCCCCATCAGGTCGATCGTCTTCGAGGAGAGCGCGACGTGCAGAGCCGGCTTGCCGGTCTTCAGCTCGCTGACGATCGTGGAGGCAGCCGGGCCGGCCTGCGACACGTCGATCGTGATGTCGGCGGCGATCGCGCCGGCGTCGGCGTAGAACGCCTTCAACGCCTCGGCCGAGGTCAGGGAGCGCACCAGGTCGGCGGCCACCTTCGGGTCCTTCGTCCACTTGGCGACCGCGTAGCCGATGCCGCCGTCGTACGGCAGGCTCGGCGTGGTGCCAGCGGTGACGATCGGGGGCTTCATGACGCCGAGCTTCTCCGGGGTGAGGAACTCGTTGAAGGACTTCCAGTGCCCGACGTCCGACATGAGGCCCATGACGTGGGCGGCCTTGCCGGACTGGAAGGCCGCGAAGGAGTCGTTGAACATCGCTGTCGAGTTGGCCCCGTCCGTGTTCATCTTCTTGGCCCCGGTCTCCTTCCAGAGCTCGAAGACGCGCTTCACGTTGGGCGAGTTCCAGTCGCGCTTGCCGGTGATCCAGGCGTCGTACTCAGCGGCGGTGAGGGTCACCGACCCCATGCTGGAGAGCCAGAACTGGATGCCGACACCCTCCTTGTTGCCGAGGGCGAAGCACCTGGAGCCGGCCTTGGTGACGGCGGCGCAGTCCGCGACGAACTTGTCCCAGGTGGTGGCCGGGCTGGCCGGGTCGAGGCCGGCCTTCCGGTAGATGTCCTTGTTGTAGTAGATCGGGTAGCCCTGCAGCGTCACCGGGCCGCCGTAGACCTTGCCGTCCTTGGTGAACGCGTCCCAGCCGGCCAGCCGCTGCTTGTCCTCGGCCACGTAGTCGGTGATCGGCACCAGCGCGTCCACCCGGTCGCGAATCTGGCCGCCGCCGTTGAACATCATGACGTCCGGTCCCTTGCCGGACTGGATCGCCGCACCGAGCAACGTGTAGTACTGATCGAAGGGCTGCGCGACGAACTCGACCTCGACGTCCGCGTGCTTCTTCTTGAAGTCGGCCTTCGCCTTGTCCAGATACGATTTGGCGAACGGCTCGCCGGACTTCCAGTCCCACACCACCAACTTGCCGTCGGACTTCTTGGACGAGCCCGAGTCGCTAGCACTTCCACAGCCGGTCAGGGCCAGTCCAACAACGAAGACGGCCGACCATATTGCGCGCTGTCTCATGAGTTGTCACCTCTGAAAGTGGGGTGGCCTACGGCCGTGCCGTCTGCCATCGTTGATCGGAAAGTAACTCGTATGACGTGTGACGTCAATACTCGGCCGTAGACTGGCGAGGACGTCGTGCCACGGCGGGTCATTCGGAGGGGACATGACGCCAGCTCAGGAGACAGCCCTGAACAATCCGGCAACCCCGGCGTGGGTCCGTCGACCGACCAACCTCGCCCGGGCGGTCACCGCCGAACTCGTGCAGCGCATCGTCCGTGGCGTACACCCGTCGGGAACGTCCCTGCCCCCGGAGCCGATCCTCTGCGAGACCTTCTCGGTGAGCCGGACCGTCGTACGGGAAGCTGTCAAGATCCTTCAGGAGAAGGGGCTGGTGCAGGTCCGCCAGGGCGCCGGCACCATGGTCACCCCACCGTCACAGTGGGACATGCTCGACGAGCTCGTCCTCGCGGCAACCATCGCCGAGGACGACAGCCTCGCGATCCTCGATGATCTGGTCGTGACCCGACGGGTGCTCGAGTCCGACATGGCGAACGTCGCCGCCCGGCTCGCCGATGCGGAAACCATCGACCGCCTGCGCGAGATGGTGGACGGAATGGACGACCTGGTCGACGACCACGTGACGTACCACGAACACGACCGGGCCTTCCACGACACGATCATGCAGGCGTCCGGCAACCGCATCGCTCGCGGCGTCGTACGCGCCCTGGAGAGCCAGGTCATCAACACCGCCAGCTACATGGGCCGCACCGAGCGCTCGCTGTGCGTGGCGTCGAACCAGGGTCACCGGCGGATCTACGAACGCATCGCCGCCCACGATTCCGAGGGCGCCGCCGAGGCGATGTTCACCCACATCACCGAGGCCTGGCTGGTCCGCCGCAGCGGTTCGGGCAAGCCGGTTCGACTGCAACGCTGAGCGGCAGCGCCACGCTCCCGGGCACAGGAGCGGACGCTGCCGCCGACGTCAGCGCCGGCCTCGCCGGCGACCGGGATCAGGAGAACTGCGAGAAGAACCTCCAGATCTCACCCTTGGTCCAGGTCGTGATGCCACTCTCGGCGTAGGTGCCGTCCACCGGGCCGGGCATGTGGCCGTTGTCGTACGCGGCCCACTGCACCGGGTACCCGGACCGGCAGCCCGAGTAGGTGGTGGTGATGTGGGTGCGGCTGCCTGCCCCCGGCTCGGGCGGGTTCTGGGCGGTGCACCCGTTGTTGCGCACGAACGTGTCGCGCAGCGCCCTGCCCTGGGAGATGCTCAGGACGTTGTCCGAGATGCCGTGCAGCCCGAAGTACGCGATGGGCTGCGTCCCGCCACTGCACCCACTGATCTGCCCGCCGGAGATGACCGCGACGGCCCGGAAGACGGTGGCGCGGGCGCAGGCGATGGCGTAGCTCATGCCGCCGCCCCAGCTGAAGCCGAGGGCGAACCGCTGCCGCGGGTTGACACAGAGGCTGCTCTCGATCCGGCTGATCATGTCGTCGACGAAGACGATGTCCTCACCGCCGGAGTTGCCCCAACCGTTGCCGAAACCCTGGGGCGCGACCAGGATCGCGCTGTTGTTCGACTGCTCCTGCTGCCCGTAGTAGGACCACGGCGTTCCGCTCGTGCCACCGGAGGACACGTCCTGCATGGTGCCGCCCCGCCAGTGGAACGCGAAGATCAGCCGGTAGGGGTTGCTGTTGTTGTAGTTGGCTGGCACCCGCAGGGTGAACGTCCGGCTCTTGCCGTTGCTCTGGATCGTGTGCGTGCCGCTGGACAGGGCCGGCGCCTTGCCACACCCGCTGCCACCGGTCGGTGGTGGGGTGGTGCCGCCGTCCGTGCGGACGAGCTGCCACTGCTGGTTGGTGCCGTTCCAGTCGGCGTACTGCACGATGTTGCCGCCGTCGGCGGTGGAGGCGCCCTGCACCTCCACTGCCTTGCTGCTGTGCCGGCTGATCAGCCGGACGTAGCCGCCGTCCGAGTCGGCCAGGCGGAACTGCTGGTTGGTCCCGTTGAGGTCGGACCACTGCACGATCGCGCCGCCGTCGGCGGTCGAGAAGCCGCTGACGTCGAGGACCTTGCCGGAGTGCCGGGACTTCACCCGGTAGTAGCCGCCCCCGGAGTCCACGAACTGCCACTGCTGGTTGGCACCGTTGTTGCGGGTCCACTGACTGACCCGCGCACCGTCGTTGGTGGCCGAGGCGTAGAGGTCGAGCGCCTTGCCGCTGTTGCGGTTGACCAGGACGTACCAGGCGTTGGTGTCCACTGTGGCAGCCGCCGCGGGCGTCTGGTTGACAGCGACCAGCGCGCTGGCCGCCATGACTGCGGCCGCAGCCGCGGCCAGGCCTGATCGCCAGCGATGCCGTGGTGGGGAGGCGGGACGGGCCTCACCGATGACCTTCATGGTCCACTCCTTCGATCGGGGCAACCCACGAGCAGAACGCACGCGCGTGCCCTGGGGTGCGTGCCGGCGACTGGTGGTGGCGTCAGCACGTCTGAGGGGTTTGCGGACGAGATGCGGCCGCCGCCGAGCGACCGTGGCCACGCCACGGACCGAATGTGGAGCAGGCCCGCGCGGGGTACGCGGTGCCCATCCGGCTCCGGGCAGCCAGTGGTCCGCGGGTGAAAATTAGCGTTAACGACGTCATACGTCAAACGATTGGCATCGATTTCGCGAGGTTCTCCACGGCCGGCAGCATGGGCGCTGGTAGCAGCTCTGCGAGCTTCGCACCGCGACGGAGCAGTGACTTGACGTAGCTCTTGTTATCGCTCACAGTCGATGGACGATGGGGTGGCGTCGATCGGGCGAGCGGCACCTCCCCAGCGGGCACAAGCAGCGGCCCGCCCCGGGTGGGGGCGGGCCGCCGTCCTGTCACCTGACTCGTCCGGTCGCTATCCGATCCGGACCAGCTGCCACTGCTGGTTGGTGCCACCCCAGTCGGCGTACTGGACGATGTTCCCGCCGTCCGCCGTGGACGCGCCCTGCACCTCGACCGCCTTACTGCTGTTGCGGTTGATCAGACGCACGTATCCGTCGGCCGAATTGGCGATCCGGAACTGTTGGTTCGTGCCGTTGAGGTCGGACCACTGCACGATCGCGCCGCCGTCGGCGGTCGAGAAGCCGCTGACGTCGAGGACCTTGCTGGAGTGCCGGGACTTCACCCGGTAGTAGCCGCTCCCCGAGTCCACGAACTGCCACTGCTGGTTGACGCCGTTGTTCCGCGACCACTGGCTGATCCGCGCACCGTCGTTGGTCGCCGAGGCGTACAGGTCCAGCGCCTTGCCGCTGTTCCGGTTCAGCAACACGTACCAGGCGCTGGTGTCCACGCCGGAGCCCGGCGGGGGCGTGGTGGGCGGGGTCGAGCCGCCGTTGAGGGCGTCCAGGACGGCGGTGTACGCGGCCTTCTTGTTGCCGTTGCAGTCGAACAGCAGCGCGTTGTCCGAACCACGCCACGAGTCGCAGTCGCGCACACCCCACGTGGTGATGCCGGTGCACCGTGAGACAGCCAGGCAGGCGCGGGTGACGGCGCCGTAGATGTTGGCCTGGTTGCCACCGGTCATCACGTCCAGCTCGGTGATCTGCACATCCACACCGAGATCGGCGAACCGCTG
>NZ_JBSFBM010000315.1:0-7883 GCF_053592955.1 Micromonospora sp. NPDC002411
GGCACCAGCAGCAGCACCCGTCCGTCCGGGTCCGTCACGTGCCGGGCGTGGTGCGGGCCGGGGCGGTGGGCCAGGTGGACGAGACCGGGCAGGCGGCCGGCGACGAGGGTACGGACGATCTCGGCGGGGTTGGGCCGCATGGGCGCGACCTCCTTCGAAGGTTAGGCTTACCTAAGCCGGAGCCTAGAGCACCTGACCTCCGGCGTCCACCACACCGGAACACCACGTCACCTGGTCTGCTCCAGCCAGGAGGCGTAAAGCAGGCCGTAGACCGAGTCGGCGTCACGCACCAGCTCGTCGTGCGGACCCCGCTGCACCACCCGACCCCGATCCACCACGATCACCTCGTCGGCCGCCTGCGCCGTGGAGAGCCGGTGCGCGATGGCGAGGGTCGTCCGCCCCCGGGTGACAGCGTCCAGGGTGCGTTGCAACCGCACCTCGGTCGCCGGATCCACCGCGCTGGTCGCCTCGTCCAGCACCAACAGGTCCGGATCGGCCACGTACGCACGGGCCAACGCGACCAACTGCCGCTCCCCGACGCTGAGCGCCTCGCCCCGCTCACCGACCGGCGTGTCCAGACCCGCCGGCAGACCCTCCAACCAGTCCGACAGGCCCAACTCCGTGAAGGCGACAGCCAACTGCTCGTCGGTCAGCTCCGGCCGGGCGAACCGGACATTGTCCCCCACCGTCGCGTCGAACAGGAAACCGTCCTGCGGCACCATCACCACCCGGGACCGCAGCGAGTCGAACCGCACCTCCGCCAGCGGCACCCCGGACAGCAGCACCGCCCCGGCCGACGGGTCCATCAGCCGGGTCAACAACTTGGCGAAGGTGGTCTTGCCGCTGCCCGTCTCGCCGACCACCGCCACCCGGCTCTTCGCCGGGATCTCCAAGTCGATGTCGTGCAGCACCGGCGGGCCACCCGGATAGGCGAACCGCACACCCGCGAAGCGGATGTCCAACGGCCCACCCGGCAACTCCCGCCCCTGCTCCCCCGGGTCCGCCACGTCCGGGGCGACGTCCAACACGTCCAGCACCCGACGCCAGCCCGCGATCGCGTTCTGGGCCTCGTTGAGCACCTCGGTGGCGATCTGCACCGGCTGAATGAAGAGCGTCACCAGGAACAGGAACGCCGTCAACTGGCCGATCGACAACGTGCCACCCACCCCCAGCGTCACGCCGAGCACCACCACACCGGCCAACGCCAGCCCCGCCGCCAACTCGCCCACCGAACTGCCCACGATGCTGATCCGGATCGCCCGCTGCTGCGCCACCCGCTGCCCGTCGATCGCCTCGTCCAACCGCCGCTCGGTACGCCCCGCGATGCCGTACGCCCGGATCACCGGAGCGCCCACCACGCTCTCGCCGATCGCGCCGAGCAGCGCGCCGGTGCGCTGCCGCACCGTCGCGTACGCCGTCGCGAGCCGGCGCTGCAACTGCCGGATCACGAACACCGCCGGCAGGAACGCGGCCAACACCACAAGAGTCAATTGCCAGGAGTACGCCAGCATCACGGCGGTCGTGACCACCAACTGACCGAGGTTGACCAGCAGGATCACCCCGCCCCACTGGAGGAACTGGGTGATCTGGTCGACGTCGCTGGTCACCCGCGACACCAGCGACCCGCGCCGCTCCGACTGCTGGTGCAACATCGACAGGTCGTGCACGTGTCGGAACGCCCGCGTCCGCACGTTCGCCAACGCCGTCTCGCTCACCGTGAACAACCGGCGCATCATCAGGTAACCGCAGATCGTCGTGATCGCCAGGATCGCCGCTGTGATCCCCACGACCGACCAGAGCACAGCGAAATTCAGACCACCGACGATGCCGCGGTCGATGCCCTGCTGGACGGCGACCGGCACGGCCACCCGACCGACCATGTAGACCAACGCGAGGGCCAACGTGCCGGCCAGACCGGTCCGCAGCTCCGGCGACAGAGCCAGACCCCGACGCAGGGTCTGCCAGGTCGTCTCCTCCCGCGTCTCCCGCTCATCGGTCTTGACGCTCACTGAACCGGCCTTTCGTTCGCGACTGCGGGGCTCCGCTTCGCTGCACTCCTCGCGCTCACCGGTCCACCTCGATTTCCAGGCCCGAGGGCAGCGGCGCGACGTCGTCGCCGTACGGACTCTCCTGCGCGCGTTCGACCTCGGCCTGCTCGTACGCCGTGACCAGGTCGACGTAGCCGGGCACCGTGGCCAGCAACTCGTTGTGCGTGCCCCGGGCGATCACCCGCCCCTGCTCCACATAGATGACCTCGTCGGCGAGCGCGATGGTGGCCCGTCGGTACGCCACCACCAGGATCGACGCTACCGGCACACCCGGCTCGGCCGTCGACGACCGCAGCCCGGCCAGGATGGCCGCCTCCACCCGGGGGTCCACCGCGCTCGTCGCGTCGTCGAGCACCAGCAGGCGCGGGCGGCCGGCCAACGCGCGGGCCAGGGTGAGACGCTGCCGCTGCCCGCCGGAGAGCGAGGTGCCCCGCTCGCCGACCATGGTGTCCAGACCGTCGGGCAGCGCCGCGACGAAGCCGTCCGCCTCGGCGAGCCGCAGGGCCGCCCAGACGGCCTCGTCGTCGATGCCCGGCCGGTCCAGCGCGATGTTGGCGCGCACCGTGTCGTCGAAGACGAACGGCACCTGGGCGACCAGCGCCACAGTGCCGGCGAGCGACGCGGCGGTCAGCTCACGCACGTCCACACCGTCCAGGGTGACGACGCCGGTGTCCGGGTCGACGAGGCGTACCGCCAACGAGGCGATGGTGGACTTACCGGCGCCGGTCGGCCCGACCAGAGCTACCGTCCGACCGGCCGGCACGGTGAAGCAGACCTCGCCGAGGACCTGCGCGCCGGGCTGGTGTGCCTCCGCCGGCGGGTAGGAGAAGTGCACGTCGCTGAAGGTGAGGGTGGCCGGGCCGGAGCCGGCCGGGTCGAGCACGCGCTGCCCGTACGGCATCTCGCCGGTGGCGTCGAGCACCCGGCGGACCCGGTCCCAGCCGGCGACGCTGCGCGGCAGCTCGGCCAGGACCCAACCGATGGCCCGCACCGGGAAGGCCAGCACGGTGAAGAGGAACGCCACGCTGACCAGCTCGGTCACGCTGATCGCGCCCTGGCGCAGCCGGAACGCCCCGACCACCAGCACGGCGAGGGTGCCCAGGCTGGGCAGGGTCTCCAACAGCGGGTCGAAGATGCCGCGCAGCCGACCGACAGCGATCAACGAGTCGCGCAGCTCGCCGGCCCGGCCGGCGAACCGGGCGGTCTCCTGCGCCTCGCGGCCCATCGTCTTGACCACCAGGGCGCCGTCGAAGCTCTCGTGGGCGATGCCGCTGACCTCGGCGCGCAGCCGTTGGGCCCGAGCCTGCCGGGGCGCCATCCGACGGGAGTAGACGACGTTGAGGGCGAACAGCGCGGGGAAGACCGCGAGGCCGACCAGGGCCAGCGCCCAGTCGGTGGCGAAGAGCGACACGATCGCGCCGACCAGCATCACGAGCGTGCCGACGGCGAAGGGCAGCGGCGCGATCGGGTACCACGCCGCCTCCACGTCCGAGTTGGCGTTGGACAGCAACGTGCCGGTGGAGTTGCGGTGGTGCCAGGACAGCGGCAGCTCCAGGTACCGGCGGGTGACCCGACGTCGGTAGGAGGCCTGGAGGCGGTACTGCATGTAGCCGGCCCCGAGCCGCCGACCGACGATGCCGGCCACCCGCAGCACGCTGATCCCGAACAACGCCGTCGCGGCCAGCGCGAGCGTGCCCGCGCCCACCTCACCGCGTTCGATGGCCGGGAGCGCCACCTCGCCGATGACCGTCCCGACCACCCGCGCGCTGATGATGATCATCCCGCCGAAGAGCACACTGCCGACGACCGCCACCGTGAAGATCCGTGGCTGCTCACGAATGGCCTGCCGCAGGACCCCCAGCCCTCGACTGAGCACGTCCCGACTTGTCCTGCTCGCCACGCTCTCCCCCGCCGTAAGCGTCAATTATCTCCCTCATCCTTACCGGTCCGGGCCAGCACCGCCGACCCCGACCGGATATGTCGACCGTCACGTAGCGGACGGCGGCGGGCGGCGGGCTTCGTCCCCGGCCGCCGCCGTCGCGCGCCGACGGGCCGACGGGCCTACGATCAGGCCATGCCGCGGTACGCCCGAGCCGAGCGCGAGGCGCTGGCCGATCTCCTCCTGGCCTTCGGGCCGGACGCTCCGACGATCAACGAGGGCTGGGCGACCCGTGACCTCGCCGCGCACCTGGTGCTCCGGGAGCGTCGTCCGGACGCGGCCGGAGGGCTCGTACTGCCGCCGCTGCGCGGCTACGCCGAGCGGGTCCGCCGGCATCTCGCCGCGCGGCCCTATCCCGACCTGGTGGCGCAGGTACGCCGTCCGCCGCTCTGGAGC
Organism: Micromonospora sp. NPDC002411; assembly: GCF_053592955.1. Classification (NCBI taxonomy): domain Bacteria; kingdom Bacillati; phylum Actinomycetota; class Actinomycetes; order Micromonosporales; family Micromonosporaceae; genus Micromonospora; species Micromonospora sp. NPDC002411. The sequence continues at coordinate 4,384 of NZ_JBSFBM010000315.1, forward strand.
CCGATCAGCAATCCGTTGACCGACGAGCTGGCCAACCTGATGGAGTTCTTCATCCATCACGAGGACGTCCGCCGGGCTGGCTCCGGCTGGCAGCCGCGTGACCTGCCCGCCGGTCTGCAGGGCGCGCTCTGGAAGCGGGCCGCCCCGATGGCGCGGTTGGCCCTGCGCCGCTTCCCGGCGGATCTCTACGTGCAGGCGCCCGGCCACGGTGAGCTGTCCGTCGGCCGAGGGGGCGAGCCGCTGCGGGTGGTCGGCCCTCCGGCGGAGCTGGTCCTGTTCCTCTCCGGTCGCCAACGGGTGGCCCGGGTCCAACTGGACGGTCCCACGGAGGCCGCACGACGGCTTCGCACGGCCAGCCTGGGCATGTAACCGTCTGCACATAAACGGCCACGAAACGGGTGTGGGGTTCCCCACACCCAGCGAAACATGCAGATACCTCCTCCCGTACGCTTCACCGCGCCGCTCCGCGCCGGGCGGCACGAAGTGGGGGCGCACTGTGCGAAGTTTCGCGATTTCGGCGCTGCGGGAGCCCCCGTTTCCCACGGGGCGCCACGGTGCCACGGAGCAGGTGGCGAGCGAGAGCGTGGAGTGGGCGCGCGCGTTCGGGCTGGTCGATTCCAGCCAACGTGTGCACCGACTGCAACGGGCCGACGCCGCCGGCCTGTCCGGGCGCGCCTGCCCGGACGGCTCGGTCGACGGGCTACGACTGCTCACGGACCTGATCAGTTGGCTCTTCGTGATGGACGACGCGTGCGATGAGGACGGCCTCGGCGCCGACCCGGTCCGACTGGGCCCGGCGATCAGCACACTGCTCGACGTGCTGGACCGGTACGGCGACCCGAACGTCCTACCGCCCGCCGTCGGGCCGCTCGGTGACGCGCTGCACGACCTGTGCCGTCGGATCCGACTGCACGACCACGCGGCTCTGCTGCTGCGGTTCGTCAGCCAGATGCGGGAGTACCTGCTGGCGTTGCTCTGGGAGGCGACCAACCGGGAGCGCCAGCGCGTGCCCGACGTGGCGGAGTACGTCCAACTGCGCCGGCACATCGGCGGCGTGCATCCCTGCCTCACGCTGACCGACCTGGCGTCGGCGCGGCCCCCGGGGTCGGCGCAACGCGCCAACCCGGCGTTGCTCGCCCTGGATCTGCTGGCCGTGGACCTGGTCTGCTGGTGCAACGACCTCTTCTCCTACGGCAAGGAGAGCCGGGCCGACCCGGACGCGCACAACCTGGTGACGGTCATCGCCCAGGACAGCGACGCGGACGAGCCGGCCGCACTGCGTGCCGCGGCGAACCGGTTCAACCAGGGCCTGGCGAAGTATCTGGACGCCGAGGAGGCGCTGCTGTCCAGCGGGAACGACGAGATGCGCCTCGCGCTGGCCGTCCGCCGGAACTGGGTCCGGGCCACCTACGACTGGTCAGTCGTGGCTGACCGGTACGCCTGATTCCGCCGTACCGGTCGGCGGGTTGGGACGGCCGGACGATCACCGGGGCTAGCCGATGCACGGTGGCAGGCAATACTCTTCGGTAACCATCATGACGTGACGCCCGTCACGCCACCACCCCCGAAGGCGGCTACAGCGATGGCTCTCGATGTACCGTACCGCTCCATCCCGGACATGTTCCTCAAGCGCGTGGCGGCCACCCCCGACCGGAACGCGTTTGCGTCCCCGACCCCCGACGACGCGGGGCCTGCCTGGCTGACCTGGGAGCAGGTCGGCCAGCGCGCCAAGGCGGTCGCCGCCGGCCTGCACGGCCTGGGCGTCGGCCAGGAGAACCCGGTCGCGATCCTCGCCAACACCCGGCTGGACTGGGTGATCGCCGACCTCGGCATCATGTGTGCCGGCGGCGCGACCACGACCGTCTACCCGACCACCGAACCGGCCGACGCGACGTACATCATCGCGGACTCCGGGTCGAAGGTGCTCTTCGCGGAAAATCCGGCCCAGGCGGCGAAGATCGCCGGCGCCACCCTGCCCGCGCTGACCCATGTGGTGCTCCTCGACGGCGCTGTTGACCCGACCGCAGCGATTCCGCAGTTGACGCTCGCCGAGTTGGAGGAGCGGGGCACCCGCGCGCTCGCCGCCGAGCCGGATCTGATCGACATGCTCGTGGCCGGCATCGGTCCGGAGCACCTGGCCACCCTGATCTACACCTCCGGGACCACCGGTCGACCCAAGGGCGTCGAGCTGCTGCACGGCGGCTGGTGCTGGGAGGCCGTGGCGCAGGCCGAGGTCGGGCTGCTGCGCGACGACGACCTGCAGTACCTGTGGCTGCCGCTGGCCCACTCGTTCGGCAAGACGCTGCTCTGCGGCGCCATCCACGTCGGCCTGCCCACCTACGTCGACGGCCGGGTGGAGAAGCTGGTCGACCTGCTGTCGGTGATCCGCCCGACGCTGATGTGCGGTGCGCCCCGGGTCTTCGAGAAGGTCTACAACCGGGCGGTGACCACCGCCCAGGGCGCGGGTGGCGCAAAGGCGAAGATCTTCGCCTGGGGCGTCCAGGTCGGCAAGGAGAAGGTGGCCCTGGAACAGGCCGGCAAGCCGGTGCCGGGCGGGCTCAAGCTGCGTTACGGGCTGGCCGAGAAGCTGGTGTTCAGCAAGCTCCAGGCCCGACTGGGCGGCCGGATGCGGGTGCTGGTGTCCGGTGCCGCCCCGCTCAGCCCGGAGATCGCCACTTTCTTCGCCGCGGCGAACCTGCCGATCTCCGAGGGCTACGGCCTGACCGAGACCAGCGCCGGCAACTTCGTCAACCCGCCGTCGGGGCTGCGGATCGGCACAGTGGGCCGGGCGATGGGTGACCTGGAGTGCCGGATCGACAGCGACGGGGAGATCCTGGTGCGTGGTCGGCCGGTGATGCGCGGCTACCACAACCTGCCGGAGGAGACCGCCGCCGCGTTCACCGAGGACGGTTTCTTCCGCACCGGCGACATCGGCAGCCTCGACGAGCAGGGCTACCTGCAGATCACCGACCGCAAGAAGGACCTGGTCAAGACCTCGGGCGGCAAGTACATCGCACCGTCGCACATCGAGGGGATGTTCAAGGCCATCTGCCCGTACACCTCCCAGGCGGTCGTCGTCGGTCAGGCCCGCAACTTCTGCACGATGCTGGTCACGCTGGACCCGGACGCGATCCGGGGTTGGGCGGCCGGTGGCCCGCTCGAGGGACGCAGCTACACCGAGATCGTCGCCTCGCCGGAGGCCCGGACGATGGTCGAGGAGTACGTCGCCCAGCTCAACGCGAAGCTCAACCGCTGGGAGACCATCAAGAAGGTGGCCATCCTGCCACGCGACCTGACGATCGAGGACGGCGAGATCACGCCGTCGTTGAAGATCAAGCGACGTGGTGTGGAGAGCAACTTCGCCGCCCAGATCGAGGAGATGTACGCCGGCACCCTCGCCGAGCTCTGACGAGTCGCGCAGCGCGGACAGCGGATCCTGGAAGATCATCGCCATGTCCCGGCCACGCAGCCGGCGTACCTCCTCGTCAGGCAGGCCGACC
>NZ_JBSFBM010000316.1:0-7846 GCF_053592955.1 Micromonospora sp. NPDC002411
CATGAGCGTATTTCGGGTGTCTAATCTTGAGGCCACAGCGGAATCAGCCTCGTTCCGGTCCCGGCCCCGCCGGGACCGGCTGGTGCACGGCGGCGCGACGGATCGATCCGGAGATCGGGGCATACCGGGCGCGATTGCGGGTATCGCGCGGCGGGAGGTGGCCCGAATGGTCGCTTTGGCACAGACTCCGCCCTCGGCCGACCGGCTACGGGCGATCGACGATTTCCTCGCTCAGGCGTGGGCGGACCAGGTCCGGCACGACGACCGGCTGCAGGGCCTGACGGTGGAGGTGCGGTTCGACCGGGGGGTGGCCCACCTCAGCGGGGACGTCGCCGAACCCGCCGACTTACGGCTGGTACGCGACCTGGTGGGGCGACTGGCCGGCGTCTACGGCGTCTGGTGCCGGGTCGGCATCGGCGGACGGGCGCCGGTGGTGGTGGACCTCGGTTGCGGGCCGACCAAGCAGTGGTCGAGCAACCTGGGTCTGGACATCTACCCCGCGCCGGGGGTGAACGCGGTAGCGGACCTGTCCGGCTCTCTGCCGCTGGCGGACAACTCGGTGGACGTCCTCTTCGCGGTGCACATCCTGGAGCACCTGATCGACTTCCTGCCGCTGGTGGACGAGTGCCACCGGGTGTTGCGGCCGGGTGGCGTCCTGCACGTGATGAGCCCCTGGTGGGGGCACGTGAACGCGGTGGCCGACCCGACCCACGTCCGGTTGATGGACGTGCAGACGTTCAAGGGGATCTGCCAGGGCCGGCCGCCGGGCACCCCGCGGTGGTACCCGCTGCACGCGGGCTGCGACGGCGCCTCGATCTTCGCCGACCTGACCCCACTCCCCCCGGACGGCGACCTGGCATCCAAACCGCACCTCGCCCGCTTCTTCGACTAGGGAGTCCTCGTGGACTCGCGCAGTTCCAGGCGGTAGGGAGCGGAGAGCGCTTTTGCGGGGGCGGCCCGGTCGCCGTCCAGGCGGTTGGCCAGGAGTTCGACAGCCAGGTGGGCGATCCGCTCCTTGTCCGGCGCGACGGTGCTCAGGGTGGGGATGGAGAACCGGCCGTCCTCGATGTCGTCGAAGCCGACCACCGCCACGTCCTCGGGCACGCGCAGACCGGCCTCGTGGAGTGCGCGCAGGGCACCGAGGGCCAGCGTGTCGTTGAAGCAGAAGACGGCGTCGGGGCGTACCCCGGAGGTGAGCAGGCCCCGCATTGCGGCCGCGCCGTCGGCGCGGTGCCAGGCCGACGCGGGCGCCACCAGGGCCTCGTCGTAGTCGAGCCCGGCGGCGCGCAGCGCGTCGGCGTAGCCGGCCAGGCGCAGTCGGGCGCTGGCGCCCTCGTCGGTGCGCTGGGAGCCGATGGCCGCGATCCGGCGGTGGCCGAGCTTGATCAGGTGGTCGGTGATCTCCCGGGCCGCGGTCACGTTGTCGATCACCACGCGGTCGGCAGGGCCATGCTCGACCCGTTCGCCGAGCAGCACCATCGGCGTGCCGTCCAGGCCGGCCAGGTCCTCCGCGGTGAGCGCCAACGGGCTGAAGATGAGCCCGTCGATCAGGTGGTCGGTGATGCCGGAGGCGACCACCCGTTCCTGCTCACGCCGGCCGCCGGTCTGGTCGATGAGCACCGTCCATCCGTACGCGGCGGCGGCGGTGACCACGTGGCGGGCAAGCTCGGCGAAGTACGGGATGTCCAGTTCCGGTACGGCCAACGCGATCACGCCGGTGCGGCCCTTGCGCAGGTGCCGGGCGGAGAGGTTGGGCCGGTAGTTGAGCTCGGCGATCGCCTCTTCGACGCGGGCCCGGGTGTCCGGCCGGACGTGCACGTAGCCGTTGACGACGTTGGAGACGGTCTTGACCGACACCCCGGCGCGCTCGGCCACGTCCTTGAGCCTGTGCCGCACTTCGCAACCTCCCCGATGTAACCCAGCGCACCATACCTCGCCACCAGCTCTTTACAACGTTGACTACAACGTTGTAGAAACGATGGACACCGGGTGAACGGTGACTGCGCTCACCCGTGCATCGGCAATGAGGAAAGGTGGCACCCCCTTGCGGACCGCGCAGCTGACGATCGACCCGGCCTTCTCCATCGGCCCGGCCGACCGACGCCTCTTCGGCTCCTTCGTGGAGCACATGGGGCGGTGCGTCTACGGCGGCATCTACGAGCCCGGCCACCCCAGCGCCGACTCCCGCGGCCTGCGCCGCGACGTGCTCGACCTGACCCGTGAGCTGGGCGTCTCGGTGGTCCGCTACCCGGGTGGCAACTTCGTCTCCGGCTACCGCTGGGAGGACGGGGTGGGCCCGGTCGGCGACCGGCCGCGCCGGCTCGACCTGGCCTGGAAGACGATCGAGACCAACGCGTTCGGGCTGGACGAGTTCATGACCTGGGCCGCCGAGGCGGGCGTCGAACCGATGATGGCGGTCAACCTCGGCACACGCGGCGTCCAGGAGGCCCTGGACCTGCTGGAGTACGCCAACCACCCGGGCGGCACGGAGCTCTCCGACCTGCGGCGCAAGCACGGCGCCGAGGACCCGTACGGGGTGCGGCTGTGGTGCCTGGGCAACGAGATGGACGGCCCCTGGCAGGTCGGCCACAAGACCGCCGACGAATACGGCCGCCTCGCCGCCGAGGCCGCCCGCGCGATGAAGATGATCGACCCGTCGGTCAGCCTGATCGCCTGCGGCAGCTCCAACCGGCGGATGCCCACCTTCGCCGCCTGGGAGGCGACGGTGCTGGAGCACACCTACGAGCACGTCGACTACATCTCGGCGCACACCTACTACGACCCGTCCGACGGTGACCAGGCGAGCATCCTGGCCTCGGCCGTCGACATGGACAACTTCATCACCGAGGTAGTCGCCACCGCCGACCACGTGGCCGCCAAGCAGCGGCAGAAGCGCAAGCTGAAGATCTCCTTCGACGAGTGGAACGTCTGGTACGAGTCCCGCCTCCAGGCCGACCTGGACCGGCGCGGCTGGGTCGAGGCCCCGGCGCTGATCGAGGACGACTTCACGGCTGTCGACGCGGTGGTCGTCGGCGACCTGCTGATCACCCTGCTGCGCCACGCGGACCGGGTCGGGGTGGCAGCGCAGGCCCAGTTGGCCAACGTGATCGCGCCGATCCGCACCCGCAACGGCGGCCCGGCCTGGCGGCAGAGCATCTTCCACCCGTTCGCGCTGACCGCCCGGTACGCCCGGGGCACCGTGCTGCGCACCGACCCGGTGTCGCCGCGCTACGACACGAAGAAGTACGGGGACGTGCCGGTGCTCGACACCGTCGCCGTGCACGACGAGGAGACCGGCGAGCTGACCGTCTTCGCCGTCAACCGCGACACCACGGACCTCCCGCTGGAGATCGACCTACGCGGCCTGCCGGGTCTGTCCGGCTACTCCTTCCAGAGCATCGCTGCCGGGTCTGACCCGTCGGCGACCAACACCGAGGCCGAGCCCGACCGGGTGACGCCCCGGGAGCTGCCCACCCCCACCCCCGACGGCGGCCGGTGCACAGTGCGCCTGCCCGCCGTGTCCTGGAGCGTGCTGCGCTTCGGCCCGGCCAACGCCTAGGTGCCGCACCGGTTCTGAGCAGGCACAATTCATCCCGTCCCCCTTCAAGGAGAGATAAAGCATGATCCAGAACGACATGAGCCGGCGTCGCCTGCTCGGCCTCGGTCTCGGACTCGGCGCTGCTGCCTCGCTGACCCTCGCGGGCTGCGGCGGAGGCGACGACAGCGCCTCCGGCCCGGCCGCCGGCAACGGCGGCAAGGAGTACACCGGCCCGAAGGTGGACCTGAAGCTGTGGAACGGCTTCACCGGCGGCGACGGCGACATCTTCAAGGCGCTGGTGAACCAGTTCAACACCGAGCACCAGAACATTGCCGTCTCGATCGCCACGTACCAGTGGGAGGACTACTACAACAAGCTCCCCGGTGCGGCCTCCAGCGGCAACGGTCCGGACATCGCGGTCATGCACATGGACCAGCTCGCCACCTTCGCCGCCCGCGGCGTGATCACCGAGCTGGACGACGTGGCCAAGACCCTGGAGCTCTCCGAGGGTGACTTCGCCCCCACGGTGTGGAAGGGCGGGCTCTACAACAACAAGCGGTACGGCATCCCGCTGGACATGCACCCGCTGGGCTTCTACTACAACAAGGCCGTCATGCAGAAGGCCGGCCTGGACCCGAACAAGCCGCCGACCACCAAGGACGACTACACGGCGGCCCTGGTCGAGCTGAAGAAGGCCGGCGTCCAGGGCTTCTGGGTCAGCCCGTTCCAGTTCACCGGCGGTATGACCTTCTACTCCCTGCTCAACCAGTGGGGCGGCACCCTCTTCGACGCCGAGGTCGCCAAGGCCACCTTCAACTCGGACCCGGCCGTCGAGGCCTGCACCTGGCTGGTCGACATGATCAAGCAGGGTTACTCGCCGGCCAACGTCGGTCAGGACGCCGACTACCTGTCGTTCAAGAGCAACAAGAACGCCTTCACCTGGAACGGCATCTGGCAGATCAACGACCTCAAGAAGAGCCCCGAGGTCCAGTGGGGTGTCGCGCCGCTCCCGCAGATCGGCAGCAAGCCAGCGGCGTGGGCCAACTCGCACAACTTCACCATCGTGAAGCAGCGGGCCAACAACGCCAACAAGGTCGCCGGGGCGAAGGTCTTCATCAACTGGCTGAGCGAGCACTCGCTGGACTGGGCCAAGGGCGGCCAGATCCCGGCCCGTAAGGCCGTCCGTGAGGGCGCCGAGTTCACGGCGCTGCCGGAGATCTCGGCGCTCGCCCCCGAGCTGGAGTACGCGGCCTTCCCGCCGGCGGCGCCGGGTCTGGGCGAGGTCATGACGACCTTCTACAACTCGTTCAACGAGGCCGCGCTGGGCAAGAAGTCGCCCAAGCAGGCGCTGGACGACGGCGTGGCGAAGGCCAACAAGCAGCTCGAGGACAACCGCAAGAAGTACGGGAGCTGATAACCCGTGGCGGACGTGATCGAGGTCGGGGCGGCGCGCGGTGACGCGCCGCCCCCGGCGGCCACAGCAGCCCGCCGGGCCGCCTCGGCGGGACGGACCAGACGGGCGACGCCATACCTGTTCCTCGCCCCGTACCTGATCCTGTTCGGGGTCTTCGGCCTGCTGCCGATCATCCTGGGTCTCTGGCTGAGCGTGCACCAGTGGGACTTCCAGCTGCCCAACCGGCCGTTCGTCGGGTTGGACAACTACAAGCAGCTGTTCTCCAGCGACTCCGCCGTCTACGGCGACTGGTGGCAGAGCGTCCGGGCCACCGCGATCTTCACGGTGCTGTCGGTGCCGCTGCTGGTGGTCGTACCCCTCGGGTTGGCTCTGCTATTGAACCGCTCCTTCCCGGGCCGGACCTTCTTCCGGGCGATCTACTTCGCACCGTACGTCCTGGGTGTGGCGGTGATCGGCCTGCTCTGGCGGTTCCTGCTCGACGCCAACCTGGGTCTGGTCAACCGGCTCCTGGGCGTGGTCGGGTTGCCGTCGGACACCCCCTGGGTGACCAACATGCCCTGGGCGTGGATCTCACTGGTCGGGGTGACCGTCTGGTGGACGTCGGGCTTCAACGCGGTGATCTACCTGGCCGGTCTGCAGGACATCTCGCCGGAGCTGTACGAGGCGGCCCGGATGGACGGCGCGAACGCGTGGCAGCGGTTCCGCAACGTGACACTGCCCGGCCTGCGTCCGGTGCTGCTCTTCGTGATCACCACGACCGTGCTCGCCTCGGCGAACATGTTCGGCCAGTCGTTCCTGATCACCCAGGGGACGCCCGGCACGGAGACCCGCACCGTGGTGTGGTTCATCGTCGAGGAGGGCCTACGGAACAACAACGCCGGTCGTGCCGCCGCGATGAGCATCGTGTTCGCCCTGATGCTGGCGGTCGTGAGCATCGCCAACTTCCGCCTCTTCCGCTACCGGGAAGACTGAGGGGACCGCCATGACGACGCCCACGCCGACCACCGGCGGCTCCGCATCGGGTCTGCGCCGGGTCGGGCTCTACGCCACCCTTGTCGCGCTGGCCCTGATCTTCCTGGTTCCGCTGGTGTGGATGGTCATCACCTCACTGAAGACCTACAGCGCCGCCCAGCAGATCCCGCCGAGCTGGCTACCGGACCCGCTCGCCGGCTACGGCTACGAGCAGATCCTCAACAACTCGGCGAACCCGGTGCTGCGCTGGTTCCTCAACAGCATGGTGGCCGCCACGCTGCACGCGCTGCTGGTGCTGGTGACCGCCTCGATGGCCGCGTACGCCCTGGCCCGGCTGAAGTTCCGGGGGCGCGGGGTGAGTTTCGCGCTGATCGTCGGGACGTTGTTCATCCCGCCGACCTCGCTGATCATCCCGAACTTCCTGATCGTGGACCAGCTCAACTGGATCGACACCCTGGCCGTGGTGGTGGTGCCCGGCGCGGCCAGCGCGTTCGGGGTGTTCTTCCTGCGGCAGTTCTTCCTCTCCCTGCCGAACGAGCTGGAGGAGGCTGCCACGCTCGACGGGGCGAACCAGTGGCAGATCTTCGTCAAGGTGGTGCTGCCGCTGTCCAGGCCGGCGTTGGCCACCCTGGCGGTGCTGTCGTTCCTCACCAACTGGAACGACTTCCTGTGGCCGATCTTCGTGTTGTTCAGCCCGGAGAAGCTCACCCTGCCTCCGGGCCTGGGTCTGCTCCAGGGCTCGTACGTCACCGACTATCCGGTGATCATGGCGGGTGCGGTGTTGGCCAGCCTGCCGGTGCTGATCCTCTTCGTGCTCGCGCAGCGGCACATCATCCAGGGCGTCTCCCGCAGCGGTCTGAAGGGATGACGCGCTCGACCGCCCGGCGACGCGGCGCGGCGGCGATCACCCTCGCCGCCGCGCTGCTCGTCACGGGCTGTTCCGACGGCGACGAGACCACCTACACGAGCAACGGGAGTGGCCCGAGGATGTTCACCAACCCGGTCGTCAGCACCGACGCCCCGGACCCGCAGGCGATCCAGGTGGGCGACACCTGGTACCTGTTCCACACCAACTCGCAGGGCCACAACGTCCCGGTGCGCACCTCGTCGGACCTGGTCGACTGGACCGAGGCGGAGGACGCCCTGCCGACGCTGCCGGACTGGGCGGACCCCGGAAAGACCTGGGCGCCGGAGGCGATCGAGCTGGCCCCGGACCGGTTCCTGCTCTACTACACGGTCGCGGGGCGGGAGTCCGGTCGGCAGTGTGTCGGGCGGGCGGTGGCCAGCGCGCCGCAGGGGCCGTACTCCGACGACGCGACCGGCCCGCTGATCTGCCAGGCCGAGTTGGGCGGGGCGATCGACGCCAGCCCGTACCGGGACGCCGACGGCAGCCTGTGGCTGCTGTGGAAGAACGACGGCAACGCGATCGGGGTGGACACCTGGCTCTGGTCGCAGCGCCTCGCCGACGACGGCCTGACGCTCGTCGGCGAGCCGACGAAGTTGCTCAAGCAGACCGAGCCGTGGGAGGGCACCCTGATCGAGGGGCCGTTCTTCCACCGCCAGGACGGTCGGCTGCTGCTTTTCTTCGCGGCGAACGCGTACGACCGGGCGGAGTACGCCGAGGGGTACGCGGTCTGCGAGAGCCCGACCGGCCCGTGTGTGAAGGCCACCGAGAACCCGATCCTGAAGAGCACCGACGTCGCCTCCGGCCCCGGCCACGCCTCGATGGTGGTCAAGGACGGCCGGACCTGGCTGCTGTACCACGCCTGGCCTCCAGGTCAGGAGGGCAGCACCGATCCGGGTCGGCAGGTCTGGCTGGACGAGGTGACCTGGGTCGACGGCAAGCCGGTCGTCAAGGGTCCGACCGGCACGCCGCAGCCCCGTCCCTGAGCTGATCGATCGTGCGGAGGGGCGCTTCGCCC
>NZ_JBSFBM010000317.1:0-7756 GCF_053592955.1 Micromonospora sp. NPDC002411
GCTCGACCGCGGCGTCACCGGCCTGGTCTGCGGCTCCGACCTGATGGCTCTCGGCGCGATCCGGGCTGCCCGGCAGCGTGGCCTGAGGGTTCCCGAAGACCTCTCCGTCGTCGGCTACGACGACTCGCCGCTGATCGCCTTCACCGATCCGCCACTGACCACCGTGCGGCAGCCGGTCACCGCGATGGCGGTGGCAGCCGTCCGAGCCCTGGTGGACGAGATCAACGGCCACGCCGCCCCCCACTCGGAGTACCTGTTCCGTCCGGAGCTGGTGGTGCGCGGTTCCACGGCGGTCGCGCCCGCTGGCGCGCACGTCGGTGCGGGCACCTCGAATCCGCACCGACCCGGCACGTCGGCGTTGGTCATTCCCGCCTGAGCGGCGCAATCGCCAGCATCCCTTGCGCAAGATCTGCTTGACTCTTGCAGTGCCGTGCGGGCATATTGCTCAAACACCCAGCGGGTAACCGCCGCACCGCAGCGGGTGCCATTCACCGCCGGCTCGAGACACACGGGAACGCCACCGATGACCGTCAGCACCACCGCCCCGCCCCGCACTGACGACGACTGGTGGCGCTCCGCGGTCGTCTACCAGGTCTACGTGCGCAGCTTCGCCGACAGCAACGGTGACGGCATCGGTGACCTGCAGGGCATCCGGCAGCGCCTGCCGTACCTGCACGACCTCGGGGTGGACGCCCTCTGGCTGACCCCCTTCTACACCTCGCCGATGATCGACGGCGGCTACGACGTCGCCGACTACCGCGACGTCGACCCGATGTTCGGCACCCTCGCCGACTTCGACGCGATGATCGGCGACGCACACTCCCTCGGGCTGCGGATCATCGTCGATCTGGTGCCCAACCACACCTCCAGCGCACACCGATGGTTCACCGCTGCCCTCGCCGCCGGCCCCGGTTCACCGGAACGGGCCCGCTACCTCTTCGCCGAAGGCCGGGGCGAGCACGGCGAGCTGCCCCCGAACGACTGGGAGAGCATCTTCGGCGGCCCGGCCTGGACCCGGGTCGAGGACGGTGAGTGGTACCTGCACCTGTTCGACCCGGCCCAGCCGGACCTGAACTGGCGTCACCCGGAGGTCCGCGCCGAGTTCGAGGACGTACTGCGGTTCTGGCTGGACCGGGGCGTGGACGGTTTCCGCGTCGACGTGGCCCACGGCATGATCAAGGCCGAGGGGTTGCCGGACGTCGGTTTCAGCACCATGACCACCGGCCAGCGTCAGGTGGAACTGCTCGGAAAGGGCCGCCTGCCCTACTTCGACCAGGACGAGGTACACGAGATCTACCGCGTCTGGCGGCCCATCCTGGACAGCTACCCGGGCGGTCGGATGGCGGTCGCCGAGGCGTGGGCCGAGACCCCGCAGCGCCTGGCCCGCTACATCGGCCCGGACGAGCTGCACCAGGCGTTCAGCTTCGACTTCCTCGACGCCACCTGGTCGGCCGACTCGTTCCGCAAGGTGATCGACACCGCCTTGTCCGAGTCGGCAGTGGTCGGCGCACCCACCACGTGGGTGCTGTCCAACCACGACAAGCAGCGGCACGTCACCCGCTACGGCGACGGCATTCAAGGGTTGCGCCGAGCACGCGCCGCCAGCCTTCTGATGCTCGCCCTGCCCGGTTGCGCCTACCTCTACCAGGGCGAGGAACTGGGCCTGCCCGAGGTCCTCGACCTGCCCGACGAGATGCGCCAGGACCCCGCGTTCCTGCGTACCGGCGAGAGCCGCGACGGGTGTCGCGTGCCGATCCCGTGGAGCGGTGAACTGGCCCCGTACGGCTTCGGACCTGCCGGCAGCGAGCTGAGCTGGCTTCCGGCCCCGGCGACCTGGCAGGCCATCTCCGTCACCGCACAGACCGGTGTGCCGGGCTCGACGCTGGAGCTGTACCGCGCCGCGCTGCGCATCCGGCGTGCACATCCCGCGCTGGCCGACGACACACCAGGGGTGACCTGGCTTCAGAGCGGCCCGGACGTGCTGGCCTTCTCCCGCACGGCCGGTGAAACCGTGCTGACCTGCATGGTCAACCTCAGCGGCGCGCCGGTCCTGATCGACGGGTACGGCGAGCCGATCGTCGCCAGCGAGTCGCTCCTCGAGCAGGGCACCGGTCTTCTGCTGCCCGTCGACGCGGCAGCCTGGTTGGAACGACGCTGAGCGGGTAACTCGTTCTCGACCTGGTCGTCCGTCGTGCCCCGCGCCGACGGGCGACTGGGCTACCGGCCCCTTGTGGTGGGGGGCGAGGTGGTACCGGCGCCACGCGGATTCGACTCCGCGCGGCGCCGGTGTCCGTCTACGCCCGTCCGGGTCGTCACTTCGCGGTGAGCAGCGCGGCGATCCGGGTGAAGCCGGCGCGCACCTCGGCCTCGTTCGGCGGTTCGGCGGGCTCGCCGTGCCCCGCCTCGTCGGCGGCGGCGTCCAACTCCTCGTCGATCACGTCCTCGAAGTCACCGTAGAGGTCGGCCCCCTCCACCTGACGGGCCTCGTCCTCCGCGGCGACCTGCGCGGCGGCGATCTCACTACGGATCTCGTCGGCCGACAACGCCGGCAGCAACGGCTCCACCACGGCCATCAACTGCTCCTCGGCCACCACCGCCTCGGCCAACGCCAACGCGTGCGGTCGCTCGTAGGGTCCGCAGACCACCGGCTCCCACTCGTCGAGGTCACCGAGTGGACCGAAGGTGATGATCCACGGCAGGCCGAGGAGCGGTGAGTCCGCCGGCAGGTCCAGTGTCATGAGTGCGCCCACCGGCTCATCATGGTCCGCGAACACGATTCACGACGCCTTTCGGCGCAGTTACCGCCCGTCCGGCGGCCTATCCGTGGTCGGTCAGCCAGGGCGGACGGCGTCCAGGGCTGCACGGACCAGAGCGAGCGCGGTGGCCGGCGCCACGCCGAGCCGAGCCGCCTCGGCCGCGTACCCGGCCGCAGCCCGCTGCAACCGGTCGACAGCGTCGTCGCGACCGGGCGCGACGAAGGTGCCGTTGCGCCCACGGGTCTCCAGCAGCCCCGCGGCCTCCAACTCCCGGTACGCCCGGGCCACCGTGTTCGCGGCCAACCGCAGGTCGGCGGCGAGTTGGCGGACGGTGGGCAGTCGACTGCCCACCGGCAACCGGCCGTCACCGATCAGCTCGGCGAGCTGCCCGCGTACCTGCTCGTACGGGGGCACCGACGAGTCCGAGTCGACCGAGATCAGCACCTCTGCACCTTCCGTCATCAGCCCGCACCGCCCGGCGTACCGGGGTCGGTGTCCTCGTCCACGTCCCTCGGCGGGGCGGCGGCCTCCGCCAGGTCCACCACCCGCCCGCTCGATGAGGTCGCGAGGAGCGCCGCGCCGAACAGCACCAACTGGTTGAGCAGGTAGAGGTAGAGCAGCAGACCGACGGCGCCGGCAACCACGGTGTACGCCGGATTGCGTTCGGTACGCACCACGTAGTACCGCCCGACCGTGTTCAGCAGCGTGATGCCGACCGCCACCAGCAACACCACCGGACGCAACCGGGATCTGCTCATCCGCAGCCGGGGCACCGCGACGAGCAACGCGGTGGCGAGCACCGCGTTGACCAGCACGCTGAGCACCGCGCTGATCGTGGTGAGGCCGACCGACCCGGTGCTGCGCAGCAGGAACCGCAGCAGCGACTCCAACGCGTCCACCGCCGCGACCGATACGCCGAGCAGCACGAAGACGCCGATCATCACACCCAGGTCGACCAGCCGTCGGATCACCAGGTTGCCCGGCTGTTGGTTGAGCTGGTACATCAACCGCTGCGAGGACCGGATCGCCTCCACCCACCCGATGCCGGTGAAGACCAGGATGACCAGACCGACCACGCCGACGGTGTTGCTGGAGTTGGCGATCTGCTGGGCGTCCAGGAACGGCAGGTTGTCCTTGAGGAAGTCGGCGGCCGCCGCGCTGACCTCGTCGTTGTCCTCCAGGATCGCGCCGAAGATGGAGTACGCGACCAGGGCGAGAGCGAACACCGCGAAGAAGCCGTAGTAGGCGATCGCGGCGGCCAACCTCCCGGCCAGTACCTCGGCGTACAGCGCGCCGGCCCGCCACACGTGGTCGAAGAGCCCCGACCGGTGGCGCGCGGCGCTCACCCAGCGGTCGATGCCCGCCTCGATCCGGCCGATCACGTTCACGCGATCATCCTTGCCGATCTCCCACTGCTGTGGTGGCAACCGGCTCCTGATGCTCGCCGGCCGGCGCGTCGCCGACGGGGGTCAGTCGCCGAGGCGGAAATCCCGACGCGGCTGCCACCGGGCCTGCCCGCTGTGCGAGAACAGGGTGAACGCGTCGACCTCGAACATCGCGGAGAAGTCGGCCAGATCCTCGTACACCTTGTCCAGAGCCTCCGGCGCCACGTCCTGTGCCACGGTGACGTGCGGATGGTACGGGAAGCGCGCCTGACGATGCAGGCCCGGCGCCGCGGCGATGGCGGCGGCCAGCAACTCGCACTCGCTGATGCCGGCGGCCACCGCGACGAACACCACCTGGGTGACCGGGCGGAACGTTCCGGTGCCCCGCAGGTGCAGTGTGAACGGCAGGTGCGCGGCGGCGACGGTGGCCAGGTGTCGCTCGACGGCGGCCAGGTTGGCCGTCTGGATCTCGGTGGGCCCCAGCAACGTCACATGCGCGGGAACCGCGAGCGGGTCGCCGGCCTCGACCCGCCGTCGGGTGAGCTGGCCACCCCACGGCTCGGGAATGTCCACAGCGATGCCGATCTGGGTGGTGTCACCGGTCGGCGAAACCCCGCCACTGCGATCCACGCTGCGCGCCGCCCCTCCGGCCACCAACCCGCCCACCTGTCCGTGGAGCTACTCGCCGCGGACGGGCGCGAAGAATCCGACCCGCTCGTACGCCGACCGCAGGGTCGTCGCGGCCACCGCGCGGGCCTTCTCCGCGCCGCTGGCGAGCAGCTTGTCCAGCTGCGCCGGGTCGTCGAGGTAGGTGCGGGTGCGCTCCTGGATCGGCCTGACGAAGTCCGTGACGACCTCGGCCAACTCCTTCTTCAGGTCGCCGTAACCGCGGCCGGCGAACGCGGCCACCAGCTCGTCGATGCCGCGCCCGCTGAGCGCCGAGTGGATGGTGAGCAGGTTGGACACACCAGGCTTGGTCTCGGTGTCGAAGACGATCTCCCGACCGGTGTCGGTGACCGCCGACCGGATCTTCTTCGCGGAGCGGGCCGGGTCGTCCAGGAGGTCGATGATGCCGGCCGGTGAGGACGACGACTTGGACATCTTCGCCGTCGGGTCCTGAAGATCGGTGATCTTCGCAGTGTCCTTGACGATGTGCGGCGCGGGCACCGTGAACGTCGGGCCGAACGTCGCGTTGAACCGCTGGGCCAGGTCCCGGGAGAGTTCCAGGTGCTGGCGCTGGTCCTCGCCGACCGGCACCGCGTTGGCCTGGTAGAGCAGGATGTCGGCGGCCTGCAGGATCGGGTAGGTGAACAGCCCGACACTGGACCGCTCGTTGCCGTGCTTCTGCGACTTGTCCTTGAACTGGGTCATCCGACTGGCCTCGCCGAAGCCGGTGATGCAGCCGAGCACCCAGGCCAGCTGCGGGTGCTCGGGCACCTGCGACTGCACGAACAGGGTGCTGCGTTCCGGGTCGAGCCCGACCGCGAAGAGCTGGGCGGCGGCCACCCGGCTGCGTTGACGCAGCAGCGCCGGGTCGTGCCCCGCGGTGATGGCGTGCAGGTCCACGACGCAGTAGAAAGCGTCGTGGGTCTCCTGGAGAGCCACCCAGTGCCGGACCGCGCCCAGGTAGTTGCCGAGGTGGAACGAGTCGGCCGTCGGCTGGATGCCGGAGAAGACGCGGGGGCGGGCGGGAACGTCGGACATGGCGACAATTCTGTCAGCAAGCGACCGGGTCCGTCATGACGGGCCGGCGGGTCGGCTGCGGCCCGCCGGTGTCGGGCTGCTGACCTCGCGTGCTTCGCCCGCGTCGACCCGCCGCGTCGGCCCGGCCACGAACCGGCGCTGCTGCCCCGCCATCGTCTCCCGCACCTGTCCGGGTCCGATCCCCCGAACCGAATCGCGGCGCTGCTCGGCGTTGTCCTCGCGGCGCTCCTCCGACAGCCGGACGGCGGACACCGCGAGCCGGGCCACCCGGCGGCCGTCCAGTGCGAGCACCCGTAGCAGCCAGCCGCCCGGCGGTCCGGCTGGGTCGGGGTCGGCGACCTCGTCCGGTTCACCGGGCACCGGCACCTCGTCGCCGACGACCGGCAACCGACCCAGCACTGCCATCACGAACCCCCCGACCGTCTCGTACGGGCCGACGGGCAGCGCCACCCCGGTCCGTTCGGCGAAGTCGGCGAGGTTGAGGCGGCCGTCCACCACGGCGGGCAGACCGGCGCGTACGGGGTCCGGAGCGGCGTCGTACTCGTCGTGGATCTCGCCGATCAACTCCTCGATGAGGTCCTCAAGGGTGACGATCCCGGCGGTGCCTCCGTACTCGTCGACCACCACGGCGAGGTGCTGGCCCTCCCGGCGCATCTCGGTCAGCGCGGGTAGCACCCGCTTGCTGCCGGGGAACCGCTTCACCTCGCGGGCCAACTCTCCGACGGTGACGCAGTTGTCGGCGTCCGGCCGCAGCAGCACGTCACGGAGGTGCACGAAGCCGACCACGTCGTCGTGGGTGCCGTCGGTCACCGGGTAGCGGGTGTGCGTCTCGGCGCGGACCAGCCGGGCGGCCTCGGCGATGGTCAACCGCGCCGGGAGGAAGACCACCTCGGTGCGCGGCATCATCACCTCGCGGATCAGGCTGGCGCCGGCCACCAGGACCTCGTCGATGATTCGCCGTTCGTCCGGGTCGAGCACCGTGTTCGCCGCGACCAGGTCCCGCAGGTCGGCCTCAGAGATGCGCTCGCGGCCTGCCGCCGGGCCCGCCCCGAGCAGATCGGTGACGAGTCGGGTGGCACCATCGGCGGCGCGGACCAGCACGCGGGCGACGGCTCGGGCGAGCGGACCGGGATCGCGGCGGGGCGGCACCCGCACGCGTCGCCGAAGCCCGGTACGGGCCGCTTCCCGCATGACAGAGATGGTAGACACCGTTGGCTCATCGCACCGGAGATCGCACGGACAGGGTCACGAATGTTCGGCTCTGTTTAATTGTGAGAGATTATGATGAGATGGGGATGATGGCGGTGTGGGCGACGATGTCGACCACCGCCTTAGGGTGATCACCGAAGGGCCACGTCCTGGGCGGGCCAGGCAGGGAGGCAACGACGTGAAACTGCTCGTCACCGGGGGCGCCGGCTTCATCGGCAGCGTGGTGACCCGGATGCTGCTCGACGCGGGCCACCAGGTGGTCGTCCTGGACGACCTACGCACCGGGCACCGGGAGGCGCTCGCCCCGGACGCGACCCACGTCGAGGCGCCCATCCACGAGGCCGCCCGCATCGTCACCGCGGACGCCGGCTTCGACGGAGTGCTGCACTTCGCCGCCCTGATCGCCGCCGGCGAGTCGATGGTCAAGCCGGAGCTGTACTGGCAGAACAACACGGTCGGCACGCTCGCCCTGATCGACGCGGTCCGCGCCGCCGGGGTGCCGCGGATGGTCTTCTCCTCCACCGCCGCCGTCTACGGCAACCCCACCGAGCTGCCCATCCCGGAGACCGCGGTCAAGGCACCCACCAACACGTACGGCGCCACCAAACTCGCCGCCGACATGGCGCTCACCTCCGAGGCCGTCGCGCACGGGCTCGCCGCCGTCTCGCTGCGCTACTTCAACGTCGCCGGCGCGCACCTCGA
>NZ_JBSFBM010000318.1:0-7739 GCF_053592955.1 Micromonospora sp. NPDC002411
CCTGGCGGCCCGTTCCCGGGCGGTCACGGCCGTGCCGCGGGCACGGTCTGTGCCGGCACCAGCGGCTCGGCCGGCGGCGGGTCGCTCGGGGCCGGCGGGGTTGTCGGGCGACCGGTCAGGCGTGCCCGCGAGAGCAGTTCGAGGACACCGACCAACAGCACCCCGAGCAGCAGGCCTGCGCCCCCCACCGGCAGGGCGGTACGCACCAGCTCGGCCATCCGGCTCACGTCGTGCGTCTCGCCGATGCTGGTCACCTGCTTCGGATCGGCGGCCTGGGCCTGAGCCCGGGCCGCCTGCAACCCCTCCCGGGCCTGCGACAACGCGCCGGTCGCCGCGTCCCGCTGGGCGAGCAGCGCCTGGTAGTCAGGGAGTTTCGGCCCCAGCTCGTCGAGCTTCTTCTGCGCGGTGGTGATCGCGGCGGCCGCCGCGGACGCACCCCGACTGTTGCCGACGGCCTGCATGGAGAGTTGCTGCTGCCGCAGGCTGGTCAGCTCACCCAGCGTCGCCTGGTAGATCCGGTCCGGCTGGGAGACCTTGTTGGCCTTCTCCCACTCACCGATCGCCTTGGTGGCCGCGGTGACGTCGGCGTTGGCCGCCTCGACCTCGCTGGTGGCGATGCCGACCTGGGAGGAGAACAGGAAGGCGAGCGCCCGGGTGGTGGTCGCGCCCAGCACCGGCGCGACGGTCGCCCGGTCGCCGGCGGTGTACGTCACCTCCAGTTGGCTGCTCGCGCCGACCTGGGTGACGGCGAGGCCGTCGCGCAGCCGCTCCGGCGTCACCCCGGTGTCACCGGCCACGTCGGCGAGGACCCGGGGTGAGGTGACCGCCGCGCCGAAGGCCGCGACGAACTGGTTCGCCGCCTGCGTGCCGGTGTACTGCGTCCCGGCCGCCCCGCCCACCAACGCCGGCGCCGCCACGTAGGCGGTGCCGCTGTACTGCTGTGGCGCGAGCAGGACGATGCCGGCCGCCGCGCCGGTGGCGACCAGCGGCACCCCCACGAGTACCCAGAGGCGCCGTCGGGCGACCCGCAGGTAGTCGACGATCTCCACTTTTTCCCCAATGCTGTCGTTCACTCAGACCGGGACAGACGTGCTTCGCGGCTGCTCGCCGGCCACCTGAGGAGCCGGGTGGCGGGCCATCGCACTGGCCGCCGCAGCGAACGCGACGAAATACCAGAGCGTAACCACATTGGAAATGACGTTGGACGCCGCGCTGACCGCCACGAACGCGATGGCGCAACCGGTGAAACCGACAGCGACGCCCCGCTCGAAGCTGCCCGGCGGCGCTCGCCGCAGCGCCCTGCGCGCGGTGTGCAGGAAGGCGACAAGCATCATCAGGTACGCCCCGAGACCGAGCAACCCGGTCTCGACGTACGCCCGGAGGAAGTCGTTGTGCGGCTTCTTCGCCTCGTCGGTCTCACGCTGCGTCATGTTCGGCCCGATGCCGGTGACCGGATTACGGTCGGCCAGCGTGACGATCTCGGTCCAGTAGCCGATCCGCCACGCCAGGGTGTTCCCGGTGGGATCCCCGCCGACAGCGCGTGAGCTGCCGAGTTGGGCGAACCGCTCGCCGACGGCGGGCACCAGGGCCACCCCGGCGATCGCCACCACGCAGAGGGTGACCAGCATCCGCTTGCTGCGGTGCAGCACGGCGACCACGACCAGACCGATCGCCGCGCCGAGCAGGGCGCTGCGGGTGTTGGTCAGCAACAGGAACAGCAACGAGAGCCCGAGCAGCACGCCGAGGGTCACCCGCAGACGGCGACCCAGGAAGCGGTACACCGCGAACCCGAAGATCACCATGAACATCAGGTAGCGACCGAACGTGGTCGACTGGCTGAACGTGCCACTGATCCGGGTGAAGTCGCCCTTCACCTCGGCCGGCGGGTTGCCGAGCAGCGACAGGACGACCGTGTAACCGAGCGACAGCACCAGCGAGACGTAGCAGGCGAGCAGGATCCGACGGATCGCCGCGGTGTTCGGCATCAGTTGTTCCAGCACCACGAACATCACCACGACGGTGAGGATCCGCAGCGCCTCCAACAGGCTGTTCGCCGGCCGTGTCGCGCCGAGCGCGCTCACCACGCTGCTGGCCCCGACGAGCAGCATGGCCCACCCCAGTGGTGAGCCGCGCAACCGCCCGTGCCGGCTGAGCTGAGCGGCCAGCCAGAGCCCGGCGGCGAGGAGGAACAGCACCGCGAGCAGGGTGGACGGGTCCACCACCCGGGCGGCGCCGGCGGAGTCGGCCTGGCCGGCACTCGGTCCGGTGAGCTTGAACAGGTCGACGCAGGAGCGGACCGCGAGCATCAGCAGTACGTACCCGGAGAACCGGGTCAGCGCGAGGACGGCCACCGCGACGCCCGCGACCGCCGCGAGTGGCAGCACCATGCCCTTACGGTCACCAGCCGCCATCGAGACTCCCGCGACCACCGCCACGACGGCGGCGGCCAGCGCCGCCGCGCCGGTGAGCAGACGGGTCGTGTCCACCCTGCTGCTCATCGGCGGAGTCCCGTCGCCCGGTGCGTACCCGGGTAGTTCCGCATCGACCACCTGCTGCGTGTGTTGTCCCACTGATCCCACTGAACCGAATCGACGCTGCCCGGCCGCTGCCGGGCGCGGCCAACCGATGTCCTCCCGGCAAGATCGGTTCAATCTAGCCCCGTCACCTCGCTCGAAGAAGGGGCCGTTGCACTGACGTGTCGGTCCCCCACGAGGTTGACTCGATGTCGCGCCGACGAACGGACCGTACGGTCAGTCGGTGCGTGCCGGCAGTCGCGCCCTGGACCGCCGACGCGTCGCCGGGACCAGGCTGAAGTAGAGGCGCTCCAACTCGCGGGCGGCGGTGTCCCAGCTGTACATCTCGGTGACCCGGTCACCCAGCGCCTTCGCGCCGGCCCGCTCCGCCGCCAGGTCCCCGAGCAGCGCGGTCAGCACCCGGATCAGGTCGTCCTCGTCGCCGTCGCGGAACAACCGCCCTCCAGCGGCGTCCGACTCCAGCACCTCCACGTGTGGCGCGATGTCGCTCGCGACCACGGGAAGCCCGTACGCGGCCGCCTCCAGCAGCGTCAACGGCAGCCCTTCCAGGCGGGACGGCTGGGCGAAACCTGCGGCGTTGGCGTACAGCTCAGCGAGGAGGTCTCCGTAGGCGAACCCGGTGAAGACGATCCGGTCGTCCCCTTCGGCGGCACGGTGCAGCTGGTCCACGTAGTCGTCGGTGAACGACGACCCGCCGACGATCGCCAGCCGCATTCCGGTGTCGAGCCGCCGGAAGGCCCGGATCAGCAGGTCGGCGGCCTTCTCCGGGACCAGCCGGCCGACCAGCAGCAGATAACCACCGGGGGTCAGCCCGAACCGGGCCTCGATCTGCCGGCTCGACGCCCGCCGGGCCGGGTTGACGCCGTTCGGTATGTAGGTCGTGGGCCGGCCGAACCGGGTCTCGTAATGGGTGGCGAGCCCTCGCGAGACGGCGACCCGCTGGTGCGGGACGTACCCGCTGAGCCAGTGGGCGCTGCCCAGCACCGTACGCGCGGCGAGGCCCCACTTGGCCCGCTGGTTGTCCAACCCGTGCACTGTCAACACCACGCCCGCTCGGGAGAACCAGCGGGGCACCGGTGCGACCAGGGCCGGCCCGAGCCCGTGGTAGTGCACGATGTCGGGCCGTCCGCTCATCGCCGCCACGGTCGAGGTGGCCGCGTGCACGATGGCGTCGAGGTGCTTGCTCGCGATGGTGTGCACCTCGCGCAGGCGTACGCCCCGGTAGTGGTCGGCCGGCATCTTCCCGTAGCTCCGGCGGCAGTAGACGGTGACCTCGTGCCCGAAGCCGGCCAGCCGGCTGGCCATCTCCTCGACGTGCCGCTCGATGCCGCCGTAGGTGGCCGGCATTCCCTTCTGGCCGATCATCGCGATCCGCAGTGGACGCCAACCGGTGCCGACGAGGTCCGGCCCGGTCGACGGGGCGACACGGGCCGCCTGAGCCCGCTGCCGGGGAATCGCGGGACGTGCCGCGTGTTGGTCCGCTTCCTCGGCCTGCAGGTCGGGATGGGCCACGATGACTCCCTGCGTGACTAGGTCCGCGCCCGTCACCCGGGCAGATGAACACCTTGTCACGTATTGGGCCGTACGCCAGCGATCAGCGGGACAAAAAAATCATCAGTGGGATTCGCAACCCCTGGATTGTCATCCACGTGACGTCGACATGGACGAGCCCCGACCGATCACTGACGGATCGGCCGGGGCTCGTCGTGTCGAGCTGTCAGGCGATGTCGAACCGGTCGAGCTCCATGACCTTCGTCCAGGCGGCCACGAAGTCGGCCACGAACTTGGCACGGGCGTCCTCGCTGGCGTAGACCTCGGCGAGGGCACGCAGCTGCGAGTTGGAACCGAAGATGAGGTCGACCGCCGTGGCGGTCCACTTCACCTCGTCGGTCGCCAGATCGCGGATCTCGTACACGTGCTCGTCGGACTTCGACGCGCTCCACCGGGTGCCCGGGGACAGCAGGTTCGCGAAGAAGTCGTTGGTGAGCAGCCCCGGCCGGTCGGTGAGGACACCGTGCTGGGCGCCACCGGTGTTGGCACCGAGGGAGCGCAGACCGCCGACCAGGACGGTCATCTCCGGCGCGGTCAGGTTGAGCATGTACGCGCGGTCGATCAGCAGCACCTCCGGCTGGGTCTTCTCACCCGGACGCAGGTAGTTGCGGAAACCGTCGGCGCGCGGCTCCATGACGCGGAACGACTCGGTGTCGGTCTGCTCCTGGGTCGCGTCCGTACGACCCGCACGGAACGGCACCGTCACCTCGACGCCGGCGTCCCGCGCCGCCTTCTCGACGGCGGCCGAACCGGCCAGCACGATCAGGTCGGCCAGCGAGATCTTCGCGCCGCCGGCCTCGTTGAACTCCCGCTGGATGCCCTCCAGGACGCCCAGGACGGTCGCCAGCTGCTCGGGCTGGTTGACCTCCCAGTTGCGCTGCGGCTCGAGGCGGATCCGAGCGCCGTTCGCGCCACCGCGCTTGTCGGTGTGCCGGAAGGTCGCGGCGGACGCCCAGGCGGTGGAGACCAGCTGAGCGGTCGTCAGACCGGACTCCAGGACCTTCGCCTTGAGCGCGGCCACATCGGCGTCAGCGACCAGCTCGTGGTCGACGGCGGGCACCGGGTCCTGCCACAGCTGCGGCTCGGCCACCCACGGACCCAGGAAGCGCTCGATCGGGCCCATGTCGCGGTGCAACAGCTTGTACCACGCCTTGGCGAACGCCAGCGCGAACTCGTCCGGGTTCTCCAGGAAGCGGCGCGAGATCTTCTCGTACGCCGGGTCGACGCGCAGCGACAGGTCGGTCGTGAGCATCGTCGGCTTGTACTTCTTCGCCGGGTCGAAGGGGTCCGGGATGATCGCCTCGGCGTCCTTGGCGACCCACTGCTTCGCCCCACCCGGGCTGGTGGTGAGCTCCCACTCGTAGCCGAAGAGGATCTCGAAGAAGCGGTTGCTCCACTGCGTCGGCACGTCGGTCCAGGTGACCTCGAGACCACTGGTGATCGTGTCGGCGCCCTTGCCGCTGCCGTGGGTGCTCAGCCAGCCGAGGCCCTGCGCCTCGATCGGTGCGCCCTCGGGCTCCGGGCCCACGTGGTTGTCGGCGACGCCGGCACCGTGGGTCTTGCCGAAGGTGTGACCACCGGCGATGAGGGCGACGGTCTCCTCGTCGTTCATCGCCATCCGGCCGAAGGTCTCGCGGATGAAGTGCGCCGCGGCGGCCGGGTCCGCGTTGCCGCGGGGGCCCTCCGGGTTGACGTAGATCAGACCCATCTCGGTCGAGCCGACGCCGGCCGCCATCTCTTTCTCGGAGGCGTACCGCTCGTCACCGAGCCAGGTGTCCTCGGGACCCCAGAAGATCTCCTCGGGCTCCCAGACGTCCTCACGGCCGAAGCCGAAGCCGAAGGTCTTGAAGCCCATCGACTCCAGGGCCACGTTGCCGGCCAGCACGAGCAGGTCGGCCCAGGAGATCTTCTGGCCGTACTTCTGCTTGACCGGCCAGAGCAGCCGACGAGCCTTGTCCAGGTTGGCGTTGTCCGGCCAGCTGTTCAGCGGGGCGAAACGCTGGCCACCGTCGCCGGCGCCACCGCGACCGTCCTCGATGCGGTACGTGCCGGCGGCGTGCCAGCTCATCCGGATCATCAGGCCGCCGTAGTGGCCGAAGTCGGCCGGCCACCAGTCCTGCGAGGTGGTGAGCACCTCGACGATGTCCCGCTTGAGGGCCTCGACGTCGAGCTTCGCGAACTCCTTGGCGTAGCTGAAGTCCGCCCCCAGCGGGTTGCCCTTCGACGAGTGGGCGTGCAACACCGAGAGGTCGAGCTGGTTGGGCCACCAGTCCCGGTTGGTGCGCGGGCGGCCGCCGGTCTTCGGGGTCGGCGAGTCGATCGCCGGGTTCTCGCTCTCGCTGCCGTGCGCGGTCACCGAGTCGTGCGCCACCGGGCAGCCGGCCGCTGCCTTCTGGTCCACACCCTGTGCACTGGTGGGGCGGTTGTCCTGGGTGTCGCTCATGAACTTCCTTCCGAGCTTGCGGATCTCTGGGGCGTACGGGCGGTCGCGCAGTCGGGGCAGGTGCCCCAGTAGACGACCTCCGCCTCGTCGACCACGAAACCGTGGTCGACCGGGGCGGTGAGACAGGGGGCGTGACCGACGGCGCAGTCGACGTCGGCGATCACGCCGCAGGAACGGCACACGACATGGTGGTGGTTGTCCGCGACCCGGGACTCGTAGCGGGCGGTCGCGCCGGCCGGCTGGATACGCCGCACCAGACCGGCGTCGGTGAGCACACGCAGCACGTCGTACACCGCTTGGTGGGAGATGGTCGGATGATCCGCCCGCACCAGCGCGATCACGGCGTCGGTGCCGACGTGCGGGTGGTCGCGCAACGCCGCGAGCACCGCCAATCGAGGCCGAGTCACCCGCAGCGAGGCGGCCCGCAGTTGCGCCTCGAAGTCGGACATCACTTGCCGAACACTAGCCCACTTTTCTGGAACCAATCAAGTTTTGCCCGGGTCCGCGCGCCGCTGTGGCGAAGAATTCACCCAGGTCCTCCGCGATAGTAGAAATAATCCGGACGGCCATGTCGAGAACCGACACCCGGCTTCGTCCCCGGGGTGAACGCGACCACGACGGGTCGCACACCAGCGTCAAGGAGAACCACGATGGCCAAGTACCTCCTGCTCAAGCACTACCGCGGCGCCCCCAAGGGGGTCAACGACGTGCCGATGGACCAGTGGGCGCCGGCGGAGGTCTCGGCCCACATGCAGTACATGCGCGACTTCGCCGCGCGACTCGAGGAGAGCGGTGAGTTCGTCGACGGTCAGGCCCTCGCCCCCACCGGGACGTTCGTCAGGTACGACGGCGAGGGTCGCCCGCCGGTCACCGACGGCCCGTTCGCCGAGACCAAGGACCTGATCGCCGGCTGGATGGTGATCGACGTCGACAGCTACGAGCGCGCCGTCGAGCTGGCCGGGGAGTTGTCGGCGGCACCGGGAGCGGGCGGGAAGCCGATCCACGAGTGGCTCGAACTGCGCCCGTTCCTGACCGAGCCGCCCACCATCACCGAGTGAACGAGTCCCTGCTCCGGGGCCTCACCCCGAGCGTGCTCGGCGTCCTCGTCCGCCGCGGCCACCCTGCGCGTGCAGGCGTTGGCGTTGCTGCACTTCGTCGCCCCGTACGCCGAGACGCTCGGGCCGGGTGACGGGATCTGGCCGAGCGCACCG